>JAERSW010000011.1 GCA_016845305.1 Acidimicrobiales bacterium | reverse complement strand
CCCGCCAGCACCGGGAGCGACGTGCCTCGTGGTCGGTCCGGGGCGACGGCATGGTCCGGATCGAGGCCCTGCTGGCGCCCGACGCCGGGGCCGTGGTCACCGGCGCACTCCACGCCCTGTCCGAACACCTGTGGCGCACCGAGGACGGTCGCCCCGCCGAACCGTCCGACGTCGGGAGCGGCGTACCGGACCGGCCGGCCCGGACGGTCGTGCAGCGCCACGCCGACGCCGTGGTGGAGCTGGCCCGTCGGGGCACCGCCGTCGACGGAGGGTCCTCGGGCGGACGCCCCAGGGTGGACGTCCTCGTCACCGTCGACCTCGACCGGCTCGCCACCGACCCGCCGGCGACCGGCCGACGATCTGGAGGCCAGCCTCCGGGGGGCCGGTCCCCGGGAAACAGGTGCTCCACCGCCGACGGCGCCCCGCTCACCCCGACGGCGGCCCGACGGCTGGCGTGCGACGCCGGCGTGGTCCCGGCCGTGCTGGGTGCCGACGGCGACGTGCTCGACCTCGGTCGCCGTACCCGGACCGTGCCCACAGCGCTGCGCAACGCCCTGGTGCTGCGCGACGGCGGTTGTGCGTTCCCCGGTTGCGACCGGCCGGGTTCGTGGTGCGACGCCCACCACGTCCACCACTGGGCCGACGGCGGCCCCACCGACCTGGCCAACCTCGTCCTGCTCTGTTCGGCACACCACCACCTGGTCCACGAGGGCTCATGGCGGGTGGTCCGTCCGTCGGAGGGAGGTCGCCACCGGTTCCGGGCACCCGACGGAACCGAATGGTCCGCCAACCGGCCCGACCCGGTCCCCAGGGAATGAGACCGAGCTCGAGGACGTGAAAGGTCCGGCTCCCGGTGGGAGCGCTGCCGGTCAGTCGTCGGACACCAGGCGGGCGTTGACGGCGACGTCGCCGGTCCACGCCCACAGCAGCACGCACGTCTCGTCGCCGAAGCGCTGGGCGTGGCGTTCCCACGGGTCGTGGTGCACCGACTCGCCCACCACCTTCGGCTCCCACGGGCCGTCGCCGCGCTGGAACCGGGCCGAACCGTGGAGCACGTGGTACGTTTCCTCGGCGGGGTGCTCATGGCGGGGGTAGTGCAGGCCGGCGCCCCAGATGCCGAGGCCGGCGCTGGCCACCTCGGACTCGACCAGGCCGCCGGGGCCGAGGACCCGCACGTAGCCGTAGTTGTCGAGGAAGTGCTGCGACAGCGTCGCCGCGTAGGCCGGCGTCTGGATCCAGCGGAGGACGGGACGAGCCGCGACGAAGGCGGACAGCACAACTCCGACCCCCGGCACGTCGCTCCCCGCATCGATCCCGTCCAGCAGCCGGGCCACGGGCAGTGCCATCGGCTCGGGGGCCTCGACCCCGTCGGCGTCCAGCGCCGCGGCCAGGTGCCCGCCGACCTCGGCCAGCATCGGGTGCCGCTCGACGTCGGGATGCCCGCCGTAGAAGTCCGCCAGCGCGGCGACGAGATCGCGACGCTGGTCGAGGGCCACCGGCGGCACGTGCGTGCTGGGTTTCGGCGCTTGTGCGGCTAGACGCTGCGGAGGCGGTAGCCGCGGTTGCGGGCCTCGGCCAGCGTGTCCGGCCCGAAGCACAGGAAGCGCTCGCTGGCCATCAGCTCGTCGAGCACCACCGCCATGGCCTCCTCGTCGCCCACCTCGTCCAGGTCGTAGACCTGCTGGGTGCGCTTGTCGCCGATGAAGCGGTGGTGGGCGAAGGCCGAGGGTCGATCCATGGCCGCGCAGGCTAGTTGGACGGATCGTGTCGGCTGCGGGTGGGCGAGCCCCGACGCGACGGAGGGCGCACCCGTCACCGGGTGCGCCCTCACATCGGAATCACGACCGGCCGAGGCCGGTCAGCGGTTCGACTGGAATTCCCGGGACGACCGTTGGTGCCGGCAGGGACCAGGGCCGGCGGTCGGATCCCGGGGGTGGATCGGCGGGAATTCGCCGAGTGGTCCAGTGCCGCTCAGCGGCCGTCCACCTCCGAAGTCCCCAGTCGACTGTCGTACGAATTGCCGTTGATCTGGACCACCTCCCTTCCTCGGTACCGCGACCATAGGCCCACCGACGGACCCGGACCAGAGATGCCCCACCGGCGCCACCCCACTTGCGCCGCCACTCCGGACAGTACGAAGTCGTACTGCGTGGGTACGATCCCGCCATGAGCGATGCCACCCCGCCCACCGGCGCCACGACCGTCTTCCCGGCCCGGATCATCCACACCCTCGACCCGGCCGCCCCCACCGCCACCGCCGTGGCCGTCCGCGACGGTCGCTTCCTGGCCGTCGGCGAGGCCAGCGACCTCGTCGCCACCTACGGCGGCACCGTCGACGACTCGCTGTCCGACAAGGTCCTGCTGCCCGGGTTCGTCGAGGCCCACAGCCACCGCGAGACCGGCGGCATCTGGCAGCACACCTACGTCGGCTACGAGGCCCGCACCGACCCCGAGGGTCGGAGCTGGCCCGGCTGCACCACCTTCGATGCCGTCGTCGAACGCCTCCGCGAGGCCGACCGGGAGCTCGAGGACCCGGACGCCCCCCTCCTGGCCTGGGGCCTCGATCCCATCTTCTGGCCCGGCGACCGCTTCGACCGGCGCCACCTCGACGCCGTGTCGACCACCCGGCGGATCCTCGTCATGCACTCCAACATCCACCTGGCCACCGTCAACTCCTTCCTGATGGAACAGGAGGGCATCACCCCGGACACCCAGGCCGAGGGCGTGCCCAAGGACGCCTCGGGCTGGCCCACCGGCGAGCTCCAGGAGACCCCCGCCATGGCCCTGGCCGGCCGGGCCTTCCGGTCGTTCTTCGGGCGCCTCCGTTCCGACGAGGCCGTCCACAAGTACGGGCGGGCGGCCCGCAACGTGGGCGTCACCACGCTGGCCGACCTCGGTGGTTCCACCAACCTGCTCGACGACTCCGTCGTGCGACAGTGGCTGGACATCTGCGACGACTCGTTCCCCATGCGAGTCGCCAGTTTCCACAACGCCGTCACCTTCACGCCCGACAGCGACGAAGCCTCGGCCGCCGCCATCCTCGACCTGAAGCGCAGGTCCACCGACCGAGTCCGCTTCGGCAACGTCAAGCTGCTCATGGACGGCTCCATCCAGGGCGGCACGGCGCGGGTCCGGTGGCCCGGCTACCACCACGGCGGCCCCAACGGCATCTGGCTCATCGCCCCCGACCAGGTGGCCGATCGGATCGCCCCGTACCACCGGGCCGGCCTGCTGGTCCACACCCACGCCAACGGCGACCAGGCCGTCGAGGCCCTCCTCGAGGGCTTCGAGGCAGCCCAGACCGCCCATCCGATGCCCGACCACCGCCACACCGTCCAGCACTGCCAGATGACCACCCCCGGGCAGTACCGGAAGATGAAGGCACTGGGCATGTGCGCCAACGTCTTCTCCAACCACACCTGGTTCTGGGGCGACCAGCACAGGACCATCACCGTCGGTCCCGATCGGGCCGCCCGCATGAACGCGGCCCGCACCGCCCTGGACCTCGGCGTCCCCCTGTCGCTCCATTCCGACTCAGCGGTCACCCCGATCGGGTCGCTGCACGTGGCGTGGGCGGCGGTGAACCGGCTGACGGCCTCGGGCGAGGTCCTCGGACCCGACGAGCGCATCACGGTGACCGAGGCCCTCCACGCGGTGACGATGGGCGCCGCCTGGCAGCTGCGCATGGAGGACGAGGTCGGCTCCATCAGCCCCCGCAAGTTCGCCGACTGCGCCGTGCTGGAGGCCGACCCGTTCGAGGTCGACCCGATGGAACTCCGGGACGTCCCCGTCTGGGGCACCATGAGTGGCGGCGTCCTCCACGAGGGCTCAGCCCGAACCTGAGGGCCGGCCCGCAGGATCCCACCGTGTCCGAATCACAGGACCGCCTCCCCCTCACCGTGCTCGGCGGCTACCTCGGCGCGGGCAAGACCACGCTGCTGAACCGGCTCCTGGCCGAACCCGACGGCCAGCGCATCGCCGTGCTCGTCAACGACTTCGGCGAGGTCGACATCGACGGGCGGCTGCTGGCGTCGGCCACCGACGACGTCCTCACGCTCGCCAACGGCTGCGTGTGCTGCTCGATCTCCGACGACTTCGCCGAGACGCTGGACACCGTCCGGTCGTTCGCCGACCGGATCGACCGGGTGGTGGTCGAGGTCAGCGGCGTCGGCCAGCCGAACAAGGTCGCCCAGTGGGCCCACTCCCCCGGCTTCAGCCCCGACGGGATCGTGGTTGTCGTGGATCCGCTGTCCATCCGCGACCGGGCCGTCGACCGCTACGTCGGCGACACCGTGCTGGCCCAGCTGGCCTGCGCCGACCTGCTGGTGCTCACCCGCACCGACGTCGCCGGACCCGGCGACCTGGCGGCCACCGAGTCCTGGCTGGTGGGCACCACCGACGCCACGGTGCTCCGCGCCCCGGTCCCGGCCGGCGTCCTGCTCGGGCCCGCCCTCCGCAGCCCTCGCCGACCGACCGGAGCGGACTCGGACGTGAACAGGGACTCGGACCACGAGCACCCGGCCGGAGCCGACCACGTGACCATCTCGCGGCGCCTCGACGGCCCCGTGTCCCGAGCCTCGGTCGACACGTGGGTCCGGGCCCGACCCGGCGGCGTGGTGCGGGCCAAGGGCCTGGTCCGGGTCGACGACCGACCCGGCGACCGGACCGTCCTCCAGGTGTGCGGCTCGTCGACCACCGTGTCGGTGGACGGCCCGTG
>JAERSW010000010.1 GCA_016845305.1 Acidimicrobiales bacterium | reverse complement strand
TACATGTCAAACCCAGGTAAGGTTCTTCGCGTTGCCTCGAATTAAGCAACATGCTCCGCCGCTTGTGCGGGCCCCCGTCAATTCCTTTGAGTTTTAGCCTTGCGGCCGTACTCCCCAGGCGGGGCACTTAATGCGTTAGCTACGGCACGGAATCCGTTGATATGATCCCATACCTAGTGCCCAACGTTTACGGCATGGACTACCAGGGTATCTAATCCTGTTTGCTCCCCATGCTTTCGCTCCTCAGCGTCAGTACCGGCCCAGAATGCTGCCTTCGCTGTTGGTGTTCCTCCTGATATCTGCGCATTTCACCGCTACACCAGGAATTCCACATTCCTCTACCGGACTCTAGTCATGGCAGTATCGAGTGGCGTCTCAGGGTTGAGCCCTGAGTTTTCACACCCGACTTACCAAACCGCCTACGAGCTCTTTACGCCCAATAAATCCGGACAACGCTTGGACCCTACGTATTACCGCGGCTGCTGGCACGTAGTTGGCCGGTCCTTCTTCTGCAGGTACCGTCATTTCCGTCCCTGCTGAAAGGGGTTTACGACCCGAGAGCCTTCTTCCCCCACGCGGCGTTGCTGCGTCAGGCTTTCGCCCATTGCGCAAGATTCCCCACTGCTGCCTCCCGTAGGAGTCTGGGCCGTGTCTCAGTCCCAGTGTGGCTGATCGTCCTCTCAGACCAGCTACCCGTCGATGCCTTGGTGAGCCGTTACCTCACCAACTAGCTGATAGGCCGCGAGACCCTCCCGAAGCGCCGGAGCATTTCCTCACCAGGCCATGCGACCCGGTGGGGGTATCCGGTATTAGCCCGAGTTTCCTCGGGTTATTCCAGTCTTCGGGGCAGGTTTCTCACGTGTTACTCACCCGTTCGCCACTCACTCATGTGACCCGAAGGTCGAGTGCGTTCGACTTGCATGTGTTAGGCCCGCCGCCAGCGTTCGTCCTGAGCCAGGATCAAACTCTCCGTCGAAATCTCAGGCCGGCGCCGCCGAGGCGGTTCCGACCGTCGAATCAGTGGTGCGACAACTCCCGAGGGAGCTGCCGACGCGAGTCTGAGGCCGATCGGGACACCAATCCCGTCCGACCTGGCACAGTCCAAGGGTGGTCGACCGAAGTCGGCCACCGTTGTCCGTCAGTGCAATTGAAATTGTTCAGGGTCTGTCCAGCGACGACTCGCGATCGTCAGGTGGACAGCCCGCACTGGCTTTTTCGTCCTCTATCCCGTTTTCAAGGAGCACCCGGAGACCGACGGCCTCCCGGCACACGCAGACGCCCGGGACGAACCCGGATGACGGCGGTGGTGCCCTCAACCCGCTTCAGCGATTCGATCCGATCGGACCTGCCGCTGGGCGGGTGCCCACGCTATGGGAGCGGGTTGCGCCGGTCAAGACCGACCCCTCTCCCGTGGGTAGGGAGACGCTATCCATTGCGCCGACGCCCCCCAACCCGCGCCACCGCGAAATCCTCGGAATCAGCGTGACGCCCGGCACCACGGACCCCTCCCGACCGGGGCACGCCCTCAGCTGACGGTCAGCCCTCGATGACGATGAGCAGGTGCCGGTTGCGCTTGCCCTTCTGGAGCAGGACGAAGCGGTCCCCGACGACCGCGTCCGGCGGTAGGGCCAGCGCATCGTCCGGGAGGCGGGCGCCGTTGACCCGGACGCCCCCGCCGGCCACCGTCCGCCGCGCGTCCCCCCGAGAGGAGCAGAGGCCCGAGGCCACCAGGACCTCGACCAACGACTCCCCGCCGGCCAGGACCGCCGCCGCCACCTCGGTCTCGGGGACCACGCCCCGGAGCGCGTCGAGCACCTCGGCGGTCGGCGGCTCGGACCCGAACAGACCCTTGGCCGCCAGACGTGCCCGGTGGGTGGCGTCCTCGCCGTGGACCAGCGTGCAGACCTCGTCGGCCAGGCGCTGCTGGGCCAGGCGCCGCTCCGGCGCGTCGCCGTGCTCGGCCATCACGTCGGCCACCTCGTCCACCGGCACCAGGGTCAGCTGGAGGAGGAACCGCTCGACGTCCCGGTCGTCGACGTTCACGAAGTACTGGTGCAGCTCGTAGGGCAGGGTCCGCTCCGGCGACAACCACACGGCCCCGTCGGCCGTCTTCCCGAACTTGGCCCCATCGGCGCGGGTCACCAGGGGAACGGTCAGGCCGTGGGCCGGGGCCGCCGACCGCCGCCGGATCAGGTCGATCCCGGCGGTGATGTTCCCCCACTGGTCCGACCCGCCGACCTGCAGCTCGCAGCCGTGGCGGGCATGCAACTCGGAGAAGTCGTTGGCCTGGAGGAGCATGTAGCTGAACTCGGTGAACGAGATGCCCTGGTCGCCGGCCAGCCGGGCCCGGATGGACTCCTTGCCCAGCATGGTGCCGACCGTGACGTGCTTGCCCACGTCGCGGAGGAAGTCCAGGACCCCCACCCCCTCGGTCCACTCCCGGTTGTCCACCAGCAGCGCGGGCTCGTCACCCGGCCGGAGGCCGCCCTCGAAGCGGAGGAAGGCCCGGAGCTGGGCGGCCACCGCGTCGACGTTGCGGGTCAGGGTCTCGCCGTCCAGCAGGTTGCGCTCGTCGGACCGGCCGCTGGGATCGCCCACCATGCCGGTGGCCCCACCGGCGAGGGCGATGGCCCGGTGGCCGGCGTCCTGGAACCGACGGAGCAGGAGCAGGGGGACGAGGTGCCCGATGTGGAGGCTGTCGGCCGTCGGATCGAAGCCGCAGTACACGGTGACCGGACCCTCGTCGAGGCGTCGGCGCAGGGCGTCCACGTCGGTGCTGTCCTGCACCAGGCCGCGTGCCACCAGGTCGTCGAGGATCGCCGCGCTCACGCCCACCAGTATGGAGCCTGCAACCACCCGGCTGACGCCCCACCGGGGGCACGTCGGGCCAGACTGGACCGATGCCGTCGCCTCCGAGAGCCCGCGCCCTGTGCGCCCTGGTGGCGCTCGCGTGCACGGCCACCTCCTGCTACCGCTACGAGGCCCGCGAGTTCGAGATCACCATCCCCGAGCAGGCCGAGTCGTCGGTGGTCGTGGACCGCCGCGGCCGCCCCATCACCACGCTGGTGGCGCCCGAGAACCGCACCAGCGCCCGCACGCTCGACGAGATCCCCGAGCTGGTCCGCCAGGCGGTGATCTCCATCGAGGACGAACGCTTCTTCGTCCACGACGGCATGGACCTCAAGGCCATCGTCCGGGCGGCCCGCTCCAACCTCGAGGCCGGCGGCATCAGCCAGGGCGGCTCCACCATCACCCAGCAGTACGTGAAGCTGGCCATCATCCGGAACTCGGAGCAGACGGCCAGCCGCAAGCTCGAGGAGCTCTGGTACGCCACCCGCCTCGAGGACCGGTACAGCAAGGAGTTCATCCTCCTCCAGTACCTCAACACGGTGTACTTCGGCCACGGCGCCTACGGGGTCAAGGCGGCCGCCCAGACGTACTTCAACAAGGACATCTCCCAGGTGGACCTGCCGGAGGCCGCGCTGCTGGCCGGGATCATCCAGCTCCCCGGCCGGTACAACCCGTTCGTCAACTACTCCAAGAGCCTGAAGCGCAGCCACCAGGTGCTGGACCGGATGCTGGCCAACGACTACATCACCGTCGAGCAGCGCGACGCCGCGCTGGCCAGCCCGCCCCGCCTCGAGGAGTACACCAACCGCCTCGAGACCCGGTACCCGGCCGGCCACTTCGTCGAGGAGGTCCGCCGCTGGTTCCTCGACAACCCGGCCTTCGGCGCCAGCCGGGGCGTCCGGGAGCGCCTGCTGTTCGAGGGCGGGCTCCGCATCGAGACCACGGTCGACCTGGACCTCCAGGCGTCGGCCGAGCAGGCCGTCGAGACCCACATGCCGGCCGGCCGAGGCCACCCCGACGCGGCGGTGGTCCTCCTGGAAACGGGCACCGGCAAGGTCCTGGCCATGGTGGGTGGACGCGACTTCTTCGCCGACGACGAGGACGCCAAGGTGAACCTGGCCGTCGGCTCCGGACGCCAGGTCGGCTCCTCGATGAAGCCCGTCGCCCTCGCCGCGGCCCTGGAGGCCGGATGGCGGATGACCGCCACCTATCCCGCTCCCAACGTGCTGGAGTTCGAGATCCCCGGCGCCGACGAGGACAACAAGGTGTGGCGGGTCACCGGCGGCGTCAACGGCCACGACGCCACCGAGGCCCGCTTCGAGCACGGCCTCCAGGCCCTCCTGCAGTTCTGGCTCCGCGAGGAGCACACCGACGTCCCCGACGGCCATGCCGAGACCATCCGCATCGAGAAGGAGCGCGACGGCGAGATCGAGGTGACCTACCAGGAGGTGGACCTGGCGCAGTGGGTGGCCAACCGCCGGTGGGACCACGACCGGGAGCAGCTCTTCGCCGACCGGGTGGACCAGCTGGAGGCCATCCCCACCTGGTCGTGGGATCCGCCCGACGGAGGCGAGCTCGTCCCCCCGCCGGATGCCGAGGAGGTGACCCTGATCCGGGCCACCCGCAGCTCGCTGAACACCGTCTACGCCCAGCTCAGCATGGAGCTCGGCGCCAACCGGACGGTCAGCATGGCCCGTCGCCTGGGGATCCGGTCCCCCATCCAGCCCGTCAACTCGAACGTGCTGGGCACGTCGAACGCCACGATGCTCGACATGGCCACCGCCTACCACACCATCGCCAACCGGGGCGTGGCCATCGCCCCCAGCTACGTGTCCCGGGTGACCCGGGCCGACGGCACCACCCTGTGGTCGTGGACCCGGACCCAGGCCCGGGCGCTCGACGCCCGCCTGGCCGACCGCATGACCTGGATCCTGGAGGGCACCGTCGAACAGGGCACGGGCTGGCGGGCCCAGCTGGAGGAGCGGCCGGCGGCCGGCAAGACCGGCACCACCCAGAACTACGCCGACGCCGTGTTCGCCGGCTACACGCCGCAGGCCACCGCCGCGGTGTGGGTGGGCTTCCCCGAGGCGCAGATCCCGATGATCCCCCCCACCACCGAGCGGAAGGTCTACGGAGGGACCTGGCCGGCCATGATCTGGAAGGACGTCATGGAGGCGGCCCACGTCGGGCTGCCCGTCGAGGACTTCCCGGGCCTCCCCACCGACCTCCCCAAGGTGGTGATGCCCGCTCCGGTGGCGCCCGGCATGCCCGAGGCGGCCGCTCCGGCACCCGACGCCGACGCCGAACCCGACGCCAACCCCGGCGGGAGCCCGTCCACCGGCGGGACGCCGACACCGTCCTCGACGCTGCCTCCGGGGATGGTCGCCACCCCCGAGGTGGTCGGCCTCACCCTGGCCAACGCCCGGAACCTGCTGGCCGGTGCCGACCACGGCGTCTGGATCGCCGAGGTCCGCGAGGTCGAGGCCTCGGGCACCGAGCCGGGGACCATCCTCCGGCAGGACCCCGCCGCGGGCACCACCCTGGCCGAGGGGGGCACGCTGGTCGTGGACGTGGCCGTGGAGCCGCCAGAGGTGGAGCCGGTGGACGTGCCCGACGTGACCTGGCGCCTCCTCCTGGAGGCCCGTCCGGTGCTGGAGTCGCTCGGACTGGGCTACGCGGTGACCATCGTGGCCGACCCCGACCAGCCCGAATGGGAGCCCAACCTGATCTGGAAGCAGGACCCCCTCCCGAACGCCGTCGTGGCACCCGGGACCGTCGTCGAACTGTGGGTGACGCCGTGAGCACGAACCGACGGACCCTCGCCCTGCGGGCCTTCCTGGCCGCGCTGGTGGTCGCCATGGGCGTGCTGTGGGTCTACGCCTTCTTCCTCGCCCCGTCGGGCAACCCCGACCGCCTGGAGGACCGGGCATGGGCCGCCGCCGCCGAGGTGCGCTGTGCCCGGGCCCTCGACGAGGTCGCCCTGCTGCCCACCGCCGCGTCGGCCCCTGATCCCGCCACCCGGGCCGACGACCTGGACGACGCCACGGCGGTGGTCCGGGCCATGGTCGACGACCTGGCCGCCCTCGGCGGTGGCGCCGGCGACGACCGGGACCTGGTGGCCCACTGGCTGGCCGACTGGGAGGTCTACGTGGCCGACCGCCTGGCCCACGCCGAGCGGCTCCGCTCCGAGGGCGACGTCAAGCCCCTGCTCACCGCCCTGCCCAGCGGCGCCGGCAGCGTGCTGGAACGGATGAACGGCTTCGCCCGGGTCAACGACATGGAGTCGTGCCTCGACCCCGGCGACATGTAGCCGACCTACCGGGCACTCCGTCAGGACCCGCCGTCGAGGCGGGCCAGGGCACGATCGGCCAGGCGCAGCAGGCCGTCGTCGGCGCCGAAGCCGGGCAGCTCGTCGACGGCCACCCAACGCAGGGCCTCCGACTCGTGGTTGCCGACCGGAACCGCGCCCGGCGGAGCCACCACCAGGAACCGGACGTCGTGGTGCTCGTGGGCGTCCTCGGACGGCGGGTCGACCACGTGGACGTCCAGGTCCACGGCGGGGCCGACGACCCGCAGGCCCTCGATCCCCGTCTCCTCGGTGGCCTCCCGCAGCGCCACCCGGGCCAGGTCGCCGTCGCCGTCGGCGTGGCCACCGGGCTGCAGCCACCGCTGGAGCTTGGCGTGGAAGAGGACGAGGACCCGCCGGTCCGCCGGGTCCACGACCAACGCGGAACCGGTCAGGTGACCGGGACGGCAGGTCCGGTCCAGCGGCCCGGGCTCGAGACCCGTCCGGGCGTCCAGCAGGGCCAGGATCCGGTCGCGTTCGGGGCCCGTCGGGCCGGCCTCCACGAACGGCCGGGGATCGACCACCGGCCCGTCGCCCACGTCCGGATCAGCCACCCAGATGGGCCCGGATGGCCGGTGGCGGCGGAATGGGGACGTGGTCGCCCACGCTCACCCCGACGTAGTACACCGTGGCCTCCAGCACGAGCCGGTCGCCGACCCGGGCCTCGAAGGCCACGTCGAACGAGGTGGTCCCCCACCGGACCACCTCGGCGGTGACGGTAAGGACCTCGCCGATGCCGGCCGAGCCGTGCCACGTCAGGTCGGCCCGCCGCAGCATGATCTCCCAGCCGGTCTCCTCGAAGTCGCCGTCGAGGGTCCGCAGCCACGTGTCGGAGACGTCGTCGAGGTAGGCGAGGTAGTGGGCGTTGAAGACCACCCCCTGGGCGTCGACCTCGCCGTAGCGGATCCGGATGTCCTGCGTGTAGCCCACGGGTCGATCAGGCGCCGATCCGGGACCGCTGGGCGTCCAGCCGGTCGGCGAACCGGGCCTTCTGGACGGCCACCGGTTCCGGCCCCGCTCCGCCCGGGGTGGTCCGCCGGGTGACGGGCACGCCGGGAGCCAGCAGGGCCGCGGCGTCGGGCCCCAGCCGCTCGTCGGAGGCCACCAGGTCGGCCAGCGAACCCTCGCCGGCCAGGGCGGCCCGGACGAGGGCACCGACGATGGCGTGGGCGTCGCGGAAGGGCGTCCCGCCGGCCACCAGGTACTCGGCCAGGTCGGTGGCCGCCGCGTACGGGCTGTCCGCCGCCTCGGCCATCCGGTCCACGTGCAGCACCAGCGTGGACACCATGCCGTCCAGCGCCAGCAGGGTGAGCCGCACCGTGTCGCAGGCGTCGAACAGCGGCTCCTTGTCCTCCTGGAGGTCCTTGTCGTAGGCCAGCGGTAGGCCCTTGAGCGTGGTCAGCAGGCCCGTCAGGTGGCCGACGAGGCGGCCGGCCTTGCCCCGGGCCAGCTCGGCGATGTCCGGGTTCTTCTTCTGCGGCAGCATCGACGAGCCGGTGGAGAAGGCGTCGTCGAGGCCCACGAACCCGAACTCGTCGGTCGACCAGAGGATGAGCTCCTCGCCGATCCGCGACAGGTGGACGCCGAGTAGCGCCAGGGCGAACAGCGCCTCGGCCACGAAGTCCCGGTCCGACACGGCGTCCAGGGAGTTCTCGAACCGGGCGGCGAAGCCCAGGTCGGCCGCCGTGGCGTCGGGGTCCAGCGGCAGCGACGAGCCGGCCAGGGCCCCGGCACCCAGCGGTGACACGTCGGTCCGGGTCCGGGCGTCCAGCAGCCGGTCCACGTCGCGGGCCAGGGCCCAGCCATGGGCCAGCAGGTGGTGGGCCAGCAGGACCGGCTGGGCCTGCTGGAGGTGGGTGTAGCCGGGCAGGTAGGCGTCGCCGGCCCGGTCGGCCACGGCGGCCAGGGTGGCCTGGAACCGGGTCACCAGGTCGGCCAGCTCGGCCAGCTCCCGCTTGGTCCACAACCGCAGGTCGGTGGCCACCTGGTCGTTGCGGCTCCGGCCGGTGTGCAGCCGGGCCCCGGCGTCGCCGGCCAGCTCGGTGACCCGCCGCTCCACGGCCGTGTGGACGTCCTCGTCGGCCTCGGCGAAGGCGAAGGTGCCGTCGGCCAGCTCGGCCTCGGTGGCGTCGAGGGCGGCCAGCACCGCCTCGGCGTCGGCATCGGACAGCAGGCCGACCCGGGCCAGCATCCGCACGTGCGCCCGCGAGCCGGCCACGTCCTCCCGGAACATCCGCCGGTCGAAGGGCAGGCTGTCGTTCAGGGCCTGGAGGGCCTCGCTGGGACCGCCCTCGAACCGGCCGTGCCACAGGGTCGCCATCGGGTCAGCCCCCGCTCCGGGCGGCCCGCCGGGCCACCGTCCGCAGCCGCAGGGCGTTCAGCTTGATGAAGCCCTCGGCGTCGGCCTGGTCGTAGGCGCCCTCGTCCTCCTCGAAGGTGGCGATGGCCTCGTCGAACAGGGTGTGGTCGGACTCCCGGCCCACGACCTCCACGTTGCCCTTGTAGAGCCGCAGCCGGACCCGGCCGTTCACCCACGCCTGGCTGTGGTCGATGGCCACCTGGAGCATCTCCCGCTCGGGGCTGAACCAGAAGCCGTTGTAGACCAGCTCGGCGTACCGGGGCATCAGCTCGTCCTTGAGGTGCGCCACGCCGCCGTCCAGGGTGATCGACTCGATGGCCCGGTGGGCCTTCAGCAGGATGGTGCCGCCCGGGGTCTCGTAGGCGCCCCGCGACTTCATGCCCACGAACCGGTTCTCGACGATGTCGGTCCGTCCGATGCCGTTGGCCCCGCCGACCCGGTTCAGCTCGGTGAGCACCTCGGCGGGCGTCATCGGCCGGCCGTCGAGGGCCACCACGTCGCCCTTCTCGTAGGTGAGGTCGAGGTAGGTGGCCTCGTTGGGGGCCATCTCGGGGCTGACCGTCCAGCGCCACATCTCGCTGGTCGGCTCGTTCCACGGGTCCTCCAGCGGGCCGCCCTCGTACGAGATGTGCAGCAGGTTGGCGTCCATGGAGAACGGCGACTTGGTGCCCCGCTTCATCTCCACGGGGATGCCGTGCTTCTCGGCGTAGTCGAGCAGGCTCTGCCGCGAGCCGAGGTCCCATTCGCGCCACGGGGCGATGACCTTGATGTCGGGCCGCAGGGCGTAGGCGCCCAGCTCGAACCGCACCTGGTCGTTGCCCTTGCCGGTGGCGCCGTGGCTGATGGCGTCCGCGCCGGTCTCGTCCGCGATCTCCACGAGCCGCTTGGCGATGAGCGGCCGGGCGATGGACGTGCCCAGCAGGTACTCGCCCTCATACAGCGCGTTGGCCCGGAACATGGGGTACACGTAGTCGCGGACGAACTCGTCGCGGAGGTCCTCGATGTAGATCTCCTCCACGCCCATGGACTCGGCCTTGGCCCGGGCCGGCTCGAGCTCCTCGCCCTGGCCGAGATCCGCGGTGAAGGTCACCACCTCGCAGCCGTACTCCTCCTCCAGCCACCGGAGGATGATCGAGGTGTCCAGCCCACCCGAGTAGGCCAGCACCACCTTGTCGACGTCGATCGCCATGTCTCTTCCGTCCCTGCTTCCGTCTCGTTCTCGTTCTCGCTGTCGGTCGCGCTGTCGTCTCCGGCCCGGCCCCTGGGGACCGGTCGCCGCTCAGAGTCCGGCCAGGTCCCGGACCCGGTCGGCCAACTCGGCACCGCTGACCTCTTCGGCGGCCACCACCATCAGGGTGTCGTCCCCGGCCACCGTGCCGATCGAGCCCTCGAGGCCCGTCCGGTCCAGCGCCGAGGCGACCACGTGGGCCGAACCGGGCGGGGTCCGCAGCACCACGAGGTTGCCCGACGAGGCCACGTCAACCACCCACTCGCCCAGCACCCGTCGCAGCTGGTCGGTGGGCACGTTCCGGTCGGCCGGGTGCTCCGGGATGGCGTACACGCTGTCGCCACCCGGCACCCGGACCTTGACGGCTCCGAGGTCGTCGAGGTCGCGCGACACCGTGGCCTGGGTCGAGGCGATGCCCTCGTCGGCGAGCAGGCCCACCAGCTGCTCCTGGCTGGCCACCACGTGGTCGACCAGCAGCCGGGTGATCCGGTGCTGCCGCTGGTGCTTGCTCATGGCGATTCCTCCCCGACATGGCCCTCCCCGGCGTGGTCCACCTCGCCGAGGAGCCAGGCGAGCAGGCCTCGGGCTGCGTGCATCCGGTTGGCGGCCTGGGGCCAGACCCGGCTGGCCGGGCCGTCCACCACGCCGTCGGTGACCTCCTCGCCCCGGTGGGCGGGCAGGCAGTGCAGGAAGACGGCCTGCGGGCCGGCGGCCTCCATGAGGGCCTCGTCGACCCGGTAGGCCTCGAAGTCGACGAGGCGCCGGGCGGTCTCGTCCTCCTGGCCCATGGACGTCCAGACGTCGGTGTAGACGGCGTCGGCGCCGGCCACCGCCTCGGCGGCGACGTCGGCCTCGGTGATCGACAGGCCGGCCGCGGACAGCCGGTCCCGGTCGGCGTCGGGCAGCCGGTAGCCGGCGGGCCCGGTGAACCGGACCTCGGCCCCCAGCATTCCGGCGGCCAGGGCCAGGGACCGGAAGACGTTGTTGCCGTCGCCCACGTAGGCCACGGTCCGTCCGGCCAGCAGGTCGCCGGCGGGCCAGTCGGCGACGTCCGGGCCGGAGAACTCCCGGACCAGGGTGAGGACGTCGGCCAGGGCCTGGAGGGGGTGGGCGGCGTCGGACAGCATGTTGACCACCGGGACGAGGTCCTCGGCGGCCATCCGTTCGACGGTGGCGTGGGCGAAGGTCCGGGCCCCGATGCAGGCGTGGTAGGAGGCGAGCGTCCGGGTCACGTCCTCCACGGACTCCCGGACGTCGAGGCCCACCTCGGCCGCCTGGATGTAGATGGGATGGCCGCCCAACTGGAAGACGGCCATCTCCATGGAGTTGCGGGTCCTCGCCGACGGCTTCTCGAACACCAGCGCCATGCCCCGACCGTCGAGCACCCGCGGCGGCGCCGGATCGGCGGCCAGGTGCAGCACCCGGACCAACTCGTCGGTGGTGAGGTCGTCGACCTCCAGCAGGTGCCGCATCAGGCTCCTCCCCCTTCGTCCGGGCCTCCGGCCGCCAGGACCCCGGCGAGGATCGACACGCCCTCGGCCAACTCGTCGGACGACGCGGTCAACGGCGGGGCCAGCCGCAGGGCAGTGGGCGTCACGCCGTTGACGACGAGGCCGGCGTCCAGACAGGCCCGGGCCACCTCGGGGCCGGTCCGGCCATCGAGGACGGCGGGGTCCAGCTCGGCGGCCAGCAGCAGGCCGAGGCCCCGCACCGTGGTCACCCCGTCGAGGGCCTCCAGCAGGGCGGTCAGCTCGGCGCCCCGGGCGGTGGCCAGTGCCGGAGCGTCCAGCTCCTCGAGCACCCGGAGGACCTCCCGGGCCGCCGAGGCGGCCAGAGGCTGGCCGGCGAAGGTCGAGCCGTGGTCGCCGGGCCCGAAGGCCGACGCCACCTCGGCGGTGGCCCACACGGCGCCGATGGGCACCCCGTTGCCGAGGCCCTTGGCCATGGTGACCACGTCGGGCCGGATGCCGGCGTGCTGGAAGCCGAACCAGGCGCCGGTCCGACCCAGGCCGGTCTGGACCTCGTCCATGATGAGCACCAGGCCCCGCTCGTCGCAGATCCGCCGGACGCCCCGGAGGTACTCGACGTCGGCGGTGTTGACCCCGCCCTCGCCCTGCAGCGGCTCGAGCAGCACGGCGCCCACCTCGGGGGCCAGGGCGGCCTCCAGGGCGTCGAGGTCGTTCCAGGCGGCGTGCCGGAAGCCCTCGGGCAGCGGCTGGAACGGCTCGTGCTTCTCGGGCTGGCCCGTGGCGGCCAGCGTGGTCAGGGTCCGGCCGTGGAACGACCGGAAGGCGGAGACCACCTCGTGGCGGCCCCGTCCGTGGTACTTGCGGGCCATCTTGATGGCGGCCTCGTTGGCCTCGGCGCCCGAGTTCTGGAACAGCACCCGTCCCGGGGCGTCGGCCCCCGCGCTGTCTCCGGCGCTGTCCCCGGTGGGGGCACCGGACCGCACCAGGGCGTCGAGGCGTTCGGCGACCTCGAGCTGGGGTTCGGTGACGAACAGGTTGGAGACGTGGAGCAGCGTGGTGGCCTGCTCGGCCAGCGCCGCGGCGATCCGCGGGTGGGAGTGGCCGAGACCGGTGACGGCCAGGCCGCACAGGAAGTCGAGGTACCGCCGGCCCTCCTCGTCGAACAGCTCGGTCCCCGACCCCCGCACGAAGGTGACCGGCGGGGTGCCGTAGTTGCCGACCATGATCCGGTCCCACCGCTCCCGACCGGTCCCGGTGCCCGTCGTGGCGGCCAATGCGCCGCTCATGACGCGCTCCCGTCGTCGCCGGTCCCGTCCGGGCCCTCGACGCCCCGTCCGTCGGCGGCCACGCCGCCGTCGGGCAGGACCATCGTGCCGATGCCCACGTCGGTGAACAGCTCCAGCAGGACCACGTGGGGGATCCGCCCGTCGACCATGTGCGCCGAGCCCACGCCGGCCTCCACGGCGTCCACGCAGGCCTGCACCTTGGGGATCATCCCCCCGCTGACCGTGCCGTCGGCGATGAGGGCGTCGAGCCCCGACAGGTCGATCCGCGAGATCCGGGACGAGGGGTCGTCGACGTCGGCCAGCAGGCCCTCCACGTCGGTGAGGTAGAGGATCCGCTCGGCGCCCAGCGCGCCCGCCACCGCGGCGGCCACCGTGTCGGCGTTGATGTTGTAGGCCTGTCCGGCCACATCCACGCCGATGGTCGACACCACGGGGATCAGGTCCTCGGCCAGGAGCCGCTCGATGATGGCCGGGTTGACCGACTCGACGTCGCCGACGAAGCCCAGCTCTGGGTTGCGGGCCGAGGCCCGGATCAGGCCGGCGTCCTCGCCCGAGAGGCCCACGGCGAGGGGGCCATGCCGGTTGATACCGGACACGATGTCCCGGTTGACCTTGCCGACGAGGACCATCCGTGCGATGTCCAGGGTCTCGGCGTCGGTGACCCGCAGGCCGTCCCGGAACTCCGACTCGATGCCGAGCCGGTCCATCAGCGCGCCGATCTGGGGGCCCCCGCCGTGCACCACGACGGGCCGGATGCCCACCGAGTGCATGAGGACCACGTCCTCGGCGAAGCGGGCGGCCAGCTCGTCGTCGACCATGGCGTTGCCACCGAACTTGACCACGATGATCGAGCCGGCGAACCGCTGGATGTACGGCAGGGTCTCGACCAGCACGGCGGCCCGCCGCTCGGGCGAGAAGTCGGACAGGCCGCTGGAGGCGTCGGGAGCAGGGGCGTGGCTGGTCATGAGGTCCGCATGTTCTCGTCGATGTAGGCGTGGCTGAGGTCGGTGGTGACGATCCAGGCCGTGCCGTCGCCCTGGCCGAGGTCGACGTCGAGGTCGAGCCGCCGACCGGCCATGTGGGCGGACAGGGCGTCCTCGTCGACCGGCTGCACGGCGCCGGCGGCGTAGACCACCTGCCCGCCGTAGGCGATCGTGATGGCGTCGGGGTCGAAGGCGATACCGGCGGCGCCCATCTCGGCGGCGATCCGGCCCCAGTAGGGGTCCTGCCCGTACCAGGAGCACTTCACCAGCTGGCAGTTGGCGGTGTCCCGGGCGCCCTTGGCGGCCTCGGCGTCGCTGGTCGCCCCGGTGACGGTCAGGAAGACGGTCTTGGTGGAGCCCTCGGCGTCGTCGGCCATCTGCACGGCGAGGTCCCGGCAGGCGTCGGCCAGGGCGGTGCCGAGGGCGGCCTCGTCGACCGGGCCGGCGGTGCCCGAGGCGAGCAGCAGCACCGTGTCGTTGGTGGACTCGGCGCCGTCCACCGTCAGGCAGTTGAACGACACTCCGACGGCGGAGCGGAGCAGGTCGGTGGCCGTCGCCGCGTCGACGGCGGCGTCGGTGGTGACCACGGCCAGCATCGTGGCCATGTTCGGTTCGAGCATCGCCGCGCCCTTGGCCACGCCGCCCACGGTGAAGGTCCCGCCGTCGGCCGTCGTGCCGGTCACCACGGTGGCCTTGGGGACGGTGTCGGTGGTCATCATGGCCCGGGCGGCGTCGGGACCGCCCTCGGGAGACATCGCCGTGGCCAACGGCCCGATGGCCGGGGCGATGGCATCCATGGGCAGCGGGAAGCCGATCCAGCCCGTCGAGCAGACCAGCACCTCGTCGGTGCTACAGCCCACGGCCTCGGCCGTCAGCCGGCACATCTCCTCGGCGTCGGCCCGACCCGGCGCCCCGGTGGCCGCGTTGGCGTTGCCGCTGTTGAGGACCACCGCGGCGGCTCGGCCGCCGGTGGACGCCAGGTGGTCCCGGCAGGCCAGGACCGGCGGAGCGGTCATCAGGTTGGAGGTGAACACGCCGGCCGCGGTGACGGGCGCCCCGTCGGCGGTGGCCACCATGGCCAGGTCGGGAGCGCCCGACGGCTTGATGCCACACGTGGATCCGGCGGCCACGAAGCCCGGCACGGCGGTGACGCTCACGGGTACACCCCCACCGTCGACAGGCCGGTCGTCTCGTCGAGGCCGAGCAGGGCGTTGGCGCACTGGACGGCCTGGCCCGAGGCGCCCTTGACGAGGTTGTCGATGGCCGACAGGACGACGAGCAGGCCGGTCCGGGGGTCGACCCGGGCGCTGAGGTGGGCGGCGTTCGAGCCGAAGGTGGCCTTGGTGGACGGGGACCGTTCATCGACCACCACGAAGGGCTCTCCGGCGTAGGCGTCGGCCAGCACGGCGAGGGCCCCGGCCGAGTCGAGGCCGGGGTCGGTGGGCCGGGCGTAGCAGGTGGCCAGGATGCCCCGGTTCATCGGCGCGAGGTGGGGGGTGAACAGCACCGACACCTCGCCGGCCGTGGCCAGGACGGCCCCGTCGGCGCCAGTGCCGAGCACCTGCTCCATCTCCGGGGTGTGCCGGTGTCCGAGACCGTCGCCGGGGCCGCCGGCCAGGCCGTAGGCGGTGAAGTCCTCGTCGACGGTGCAGAAGGTGGTGTTGGGCTTCGGGGGCCGTCCGGCACCCGACACACCGCTGGCCGCATCGACCACCAGGCCGGCCGGCTCGACCAGGCCGGCCCGGAGGAACGGGGCCAGCGCCAGGGAGGCGGCCGTCGGGTAGCAGCCGGCGGCGGCCACGAGGCGGGCACCCGCCAGGCCGGGCCGGAAGAGCTCGGGGAGCCCGTAGGCCGCCCCGTCGAGCAGGGCGGGTGCGGCGTGCGGCTCGCCGTACCAGGTCGGGTAGAGGCCGGCGTCGCGCAAACGGAAGTCGGCGGCCAGGTCGACCACGTGGCCCACCCGGTCCAGCAGGTCGGGCACGAGGGCCTGGGAGGCGCCGTGCGGGAGGCCGAGGAAGGCCACGTCGCAGCCGTCGACGGCCGCCTCGTCGGTCGGCGCGTAGGTCAGGCCGCCGTAGTGGCCGGCCAGGCTCGGGTACAGGTCGGCGACCGCCGTGCCGGCCTGGGACTCGCCGGTGGCCACCACCACCTCGAAGGTCGGATGGGCGGCGCAGAGCCGGAGCAGTTCGGCACCGGTGAACCCGGACGCGCCGATGACGGCGATCCGGTGCCGGGGGGACGGTTGGCTGGCGGGCATCCGATCAGTATGCCACCATCCGCATACTGATACAACATCAGTATGCGGATGGCCGTATAGATCGAGGTCAGGCCGGGATCTCGGCCACCACCTTGCCCACCACCCGCCGGTCGTAGATGTCCTGCAGGGCCCGCGGGGCCTCCTCGAAGGCGTACGGCGGATGGAGCAGGGGGTCGACCGCACCGGCCTCGGCCAGGTCGAACACCGACCGCACCTGGCGGCCCAGCGACTCCGGATCACGGGCCAGCGACGCCCCCCAGTGGACGCCCACCACCGAGTAGTTCTTGAGCAGCACGTGGTTGGTGGCCAGCTCCGGGATCCCGGCCACGAAGCCGATGACCAGCAGGCGCCCGTCCCAGGCCATGCACCGCCGCACCTGCTGGAAGACGTCGCCGCCCACCGGGTCGTAGGCCACGTCCACGCCCCGCCCGTCGGTCAGGGTCCGCACCTCGTCGACCAGGTCGTCGACCTCGCGATGGTCGATGACCGAGTCGGCGCCGAGGGCCTCGCACGCCGCCACCTTCTCCGGCCCGCCGGCCACGGCGATCACCCGGGCGCCGGCGGCCCGCCCCAGCTGGATGGCCGCCGAGCCCACGCCACCCGAGGCACCGGTGACCAGCAGGGTCTCCCCCGCCTGGAGCCGGGCCCGGTCGTGGAGGGCGAACCAGGTGGTGCAGTAGTTCATGGGGATGGCCGCCGCCTTCGCCGACGAGAGAGCGTCGGGCACCTCGAACACCGAGGAGGCGGGCAGGGCCACCTGCTCGGACAGGCCCCCGCCGAGGGCCACCACCCGTCGCCCCACCAGCGCCTCGTCCACGCCCTCGCCGACGGCCACCACCGTGCCCGCCGTCTCGCTGCCCGGCACGAAGGGCAGCGGGGGCTTCACCTGGTACTCGCCCCGCACCTGCAGGACGTCGGGGAAGGCCAGGCCGACCGCCTGGGAGGCCACCACCACCCCACCGGCCTTCGGTTCCGGCGCCCCGACCTCGTCGAGGACCAGCCGGTCGATCGGATCACCCAGTTCGTGGACCTGCCATGCGCGCATGGCGGGGAAAGGTAGTGGGTGACTCAGCCCCGCAACGTGGCGGGCAGCGAGCCCTCGACGGCGGCGATGCAGGCCGTCCGGACCTCGGCCACCTCGGCGTCGGTCAGGGTGCGGTCGTCGGCCTGGAAGCGCAGGGTGAAGGCCAGGCTGCGACGCCCGTCGGCCACCGGAGCGCCCCGGAACACGTCGAACAGCGACAGGTCGGCCAGCAGGTCGCCCGCGGCGTCGGCCAGGCAGGCCCGCACCGCCGAGGCCGGCGTGCCCTCGTCCACCTCGAAGGCCAGGTCGATGTCCGACGACGGGTAGCGACTCACCCGGTGGTACGGACGCCCACCGTGGGGCAGGGCCAGCAGGGCCTCGAGGTCGACCTCCAGCCAACCCACCCGCTCGCCGATCCCGTAGGCCTCGAGCACGCCGGGATCGACCTCCCCCACGTGGCCCACGGACACGCCATCCACCTCGATGCGGGCCGTCCGGGTGGGGTGCAGGCCGACCGGGTCGTCGGCGACGAGCTCGTAGCCCCGGCAGTCCAGGGCGTCGGCCAGGCCCGACCAGACGGCCACCGCTCCGCCGGCATCCCTGCCGCCCAGGCCGACGGCCAGGTGCTCCCGCTCGTCGGGCAGCGGCTGGGGCGAGGCCGGCGTCCGGTAGACGTGCCCCACCTCGAACACCCCGAGGCCGTGCAGGCGGTGCGAGGCGTTGTAGGCCAGCGTCTTGAGGATCCCCGGCCGGAGCGAGGCCCGCATGACCGACTCCTCGGCCACCAGCGGGTTGGCCACCGTGATCCCGTCGGCGGGCAGGCCGGCCCGCTCGAGGTCGCCGGGGGCCAGGAAGGGCACCGGCATGACCTCGTCGAGGCCCAGGCCGACCATGGTGTCGCGGACCGCCCGGCGGTCGTGCTGGTACCCGGTGAGCCCACCGGTGATGGTGGAGCTGGGCACGGTGCGCGCGATGGCGCCGTACCCGTGCATGCGGGCCACCTCCTCGACCACGTCGATCTCCGTGGCGCTGTCCGGCCGGAAGCTGGGCACGACCACGTCGAGATCCGCGGACGACGCATCACCGACGGCCGGCTCGGCCGCGAACCCGATGGGCGCCAGCAGCCCCGCCATCTCGTCCCGGGACAGGTCGGTGCCGAGCAGGGCGTTGACCCGATCAGTCCGGACCCGGACGGGCGACCGGTCGGGCACCTCGCCGCGGACGTCGACGGTGCCCGGGGCCAGCGTGGCACCGGCCTCGGCCAGCAGCTCGGCGAAGCGACGCATGGCCACGTCGGCCACCTCGGGATCGGCGCCGCGCTCGAAGCGGGCCGACGCCTCGCTGCGCAGGCCGAGACGCCGGGACGACGTGGAGATGGACTGCGGGTCCCACCACGCCATCTCGAGGGCCACGCTGGTCGTGGCGTCGCCGATCTCGGTCGACGCGCCGCCCATGATCCCGGCGATGCCGACGGCCACGTCGTCCCCGTCGGCGATGACGCCGTCGGTGGCCGACAGGGTGCGGACCACGCCGTCGAGGGTCTCGACCGTCTCACCGTCGGCGGCCCGCCGGACCCGCAGGGCCGCGCCCGATCCGCTCCGGGCGGCCAGGGCGTCCAGGTCGTAGGTGTGGTTGGGCTGGCCCAGCTCCAGCATCACGTAGTTGGAGACGTCCACCACGTTGTTGATGGGCCGCATGCCCAGCGCGGTGAGGCGGTTGGCCAGCCACCTCGGCGAGGGGCCGATGGCGATCCCGTCCAGCACCCGGGCCACGAAGCGACCGCACAGCACCGGGTCGACCACGTCGACGGCGAGTCGGTCGGCGGCGTCGGCACCCACCTCGGCGGGCGACGGATCGGGCAGCGAGAAGGGCACGCCCTGGCGGGCGGCGAGGTCGCGGGCCACGCCGGCCACCGACATGGCGTCGGGCCGGTTCGGGTTGACCTCCAGGTCGTAGAGGACGTCGGGCCGGATCTCCAGCGCCTCGACCAGCGGCGTGCCGAGGTCCGGACCCGACCCGAGCAGCATGATCCCGTCGTGGTCGTCGCCCAGGCCGATCTCCTGCGACGAGCAGAGCATCCCGTTGGACCACTCGCCCCGCATCTTCCGGCGGGCGATCTCCATGCCGTTGGGCATGGTCGTGCCCAGGGTGGCCAGCGGCACCAGGTCGCCGACCGACATGTTGAACGCCCCGCAGCAGATCTGCAGCGCCTCGCCGTCGCCGAGGTCCACATCGACCAGTTGGATCCGGTCGGCATCCGGGTGGGGCCGCAGGTCGAGCACCCGGGCCACCACGATGCCGTCGAGGCCGCCGCCGATGGTCGTCATCTCCTCGACGGCCAGGCCCAGGTCGCTGAGCTGGTCGCCGATCTCCGTCGGGTCGCCGTCCACGGGCGCGAACTCACGGAGCCACGACAGGAGGACCTTCATCGGGCCGGGGCCTCCGTGGAGACGGGCGGGACGGACAGGCGACGGGCGGGCGAGGTTCGGGTCATCAGAACTGGGACAGGAACCGGTGGTCGTTGCGGAACAGCTCGCGGAGGTCGTCGATGCCGTGGCGCATCAGGGCCAGGCGGTCGAGGCCGAACCCGAAGGCGAAGCCCGACCACACCTCGGGGTCGAGGCCACCGGCCTGCAGCACGTTCGGATGGACCATGCCGCATCCGGCCAACTCCAGCCACGAGCCGTCGTCGCGCCGGATGTCGAACTCGGCCGACGGCTCGGTGAACGGGAAGTACGAGGGGCGCAGGCGCGACGTGAACTCGCGCCCGAAGTAGGCCTTCGTGAAGGCGTCCATGGTCCCCGCCATGTCGCCGAAGGTGATGCCCCGGTCCACGACCAGGCCCTCGATCTGGTGGAACACCGGCATGTGGGTGGCGTCGGCCGTGTCGCTGCGGAACACCCGCCCCGGCATGATCGAGTAGATCGGCGGCTCGCCGGCCTCCATGACCCGGATCTGCACCGGCGACGTGTGGGTCCGCAGCAGGGTGCTCCCCGGCTCGCCGTGCTCCACGTAGAGCGTGTCGTACATGTCGCGGGCCGGATGGTCGGGCGGGAAGTTGAGGGCACCGAAGTTGTGCCACTCGTCCTCGATCTCGGGGCCCTCGGCGACCGTGAAGCCCATGCCCACGAAGATGTCCTCGAGGCGTTCCCAGGTCTGGGTGACCACGTGGCGGTGGCCGAGGCGCTGGCCGCGGTCCAGCTCGGTCAGGTCGAGCCGCTCGGCCTCGAGCACCGCTGCCCGCTGGCCGGCTTCCAGCACCGTGCGGCGCTCGGACACCAGGCGTTCCAGCTCCGCCCGGACCTCGTTCAGGCGCCGACCGGCGTCCTTGCGCTCGTCGGGCTCCATCGCCCCGAGCTCCCGTCGGGCCTCGGTGACCACCGACGCCTTGCCCAGCAGCTCGGCGTCCAGCGCCCGCAGGGCGTCGAGGTCACCGGCCTCGGCCACCGCAGTGGCGGCGTCGGTCAGGTGCCGGTCGAGGTCGGGAAGCACGCCGAGCAGGCTACGGCACGGCCGCGCGCTCCCCCACGACCGATTCCGACGGGCAACTCCCGTCGAAAGGCCCGACGGGTCAGCCCGTGGACCGGGCCAGCTCGTAGAGGGCCACCGAGCCGGCCACGGCCACGTTCAGCGACTCCACGTCGCCCACGGTGGCCACCGTGGTGGCCCCGGTGCAGGCATCCACCAGTCCCCCGTCCAGGCCACGCGGCTCGTTGCCGAGCACCAGGGCCAACGGTCCGTCGGCCGGCACCTCGGCCACCGGCACCCCACCGTGGGGCACCGCCGCCCATGCGGCCACCCCGGCATCGGCCAGCAGGGTCAACGCCTCGGCGGCGGTCTCCATCCGGGCGAAGGGCAGGCGGAACGAGGACCCGGCGGCCGCCCGCACCACCTTCGGGTTGTACGGGTCGACGCCCCCGGCCAGGAGCACGCCCGCCGCACCGAACGCCTCGGCCGAGCGGAACAGCGTCCCCGCGTTGCCGGGGTCGGACACCTCGGCCAGCACCAGCAGGGGGCGGCCGGGACGGACCGAGGCCACGAGGTCACCCGGGTCGACGTGGTGGTCGGCCACCTCGGCGATGGCCGGCTGGGGCGACCGGGTGGAGGTCAGCCCGGCGAACGCCCGGTCGACGACCGACCCGGCCTCGATGCCCAGGCCGGTGGCCCGGGCCAGCAGCCCGGCGACCGCCGGGTCGTCCACCGTCGACGCGGGGACGACCACCAGGCGGACGTCGCGACCGGCGTCGAGGGCCTCGCCGATCAGGGCGGGTCCCTCGACCACCGACGTGCCGACCTCGGCCCGGTACCCGCGGTCGCGGGCCAGGCGTCGGAGACGACGGAGGCCGGCGGCCCCGGTGGGAAACTCCTGCACGGCACCCATGGTCGGACGGCCCCGGCGAGGGCCGGGACCGGAAACGGTCGGCTCAGGCGGCCTCGGCGCCCGCCTGCTCGACCAGGGCGGCGAAGGCCGCCGGCTCGTTGACCGCCAGGTCGGCCAGGACCTTGCGGTCGACCTCGATGCCGGCCCGCTTGAGGCCGGCGATGAAGGCGCTGTAGCTGGTCCCGTGCTGGCGGCAGGCCGCGTTGATGCGCTGGATCCACAGCCGCCGGAACTGGCCCTTGCGGGCCCGGCGGTCGCGGAAGGCGTAGTTGCCCGAGTGCATCACCTGCTCGTTGGCGGCGCGGAAGGTACGGCTCTTGTCGCCGTAGTAGCCCTTCGCCTGCTCGAGGACCGCCTTGTGCTTCTTCTTGCTGTGAACGGCTCGCTTGACCCTGGCCATCACGTACTCCTGTTCTCGGGTCCCCACCGGCTCCGGCGGGGACGATCGACTGTCGTCATCGTGCGGGGACGGACCCCGCGGTCGTGGTGCGACCCGGTGGCCACGCGGGCCCGGTCGCCTCCGTTCAGATGCCCAGCTGCTTGCGGACGGCCTTCTCGTTGGAGGCGTCCAGGTCGCTCATCCGGGTCAGCCGACGCTTCCGCTTCGGCGACTTCTTCTCGAGGATGTGGCTGAGGTTCACGTTGCGACGCTTGATGCGGCCGCTCCCGGTCACCTTGAAGCGCTTGGCGGCGCCCCGGTGGGTCTTCATCTTCGGCATGTCTCTGCTCCGGTGTCTGGTTCTCGTGGTGTCGTTCGTTCGGCCCGGTCAGCCGGTCGGCTGGGCGCCTTCCGACGGGACTTCTGTGGACGGGGCCTCCGTGGACGGGGCCTCTGCGGGAGCCTCCGCTCCGGTCGCCTCGGCCGGCGGGGCCTCGTTGGCGGCCCGGCGCTCGGCGGCGGCCTCCCGCTGCCTGCGGGTGGCCTGGCCGGGCACCAGGACCATGATCATGTTGCGGCCGTCCTGCTTCGGGTAGACCTCGACCCGGCCGACGTGCGACACGGCCTCGGCCACCTTGTCGAGGATGCGGCGACCCAACTCGGGGTGCTGCATCTCCCGGCCGCGGAACATGATCGTGACCTTGACCTTGCTGCCCTCTCCGAGGAAGGCCTCCACCTTCTTCGTCTTGGTCTCGAAGTCACCGGGACCGATCTTCGGCCGGTACTTCATCTCCTTGACCAGGACGTGGGTGGCCTTCTTCCGGGATTCCTTGGCCCGCTGGGACTGTTCGTACTTGAACTTCCCGTAGTCCATGATCCGACAGACCGGCGGATCGGCCTTGTCGGCCACCTCCACCAGGTCGAGGCCCATCTCCTGGGCGGCGTCGAGGGCGTCGGACAACATCCGGATGCCCATCTGCTCGCCGTCCGGGGAGACCAGTCGGACCTGTCGGGCACGGATGCGGTCGTTGATCCGCGGTTCCTGGCTCGTGGGGGCTGCTATCGGTCGTCACTCCTGTGCGTCACGCAGGCTCTCTCTCCTCGTGAGGGGTTCGGGACCGCCCACCACCCCCACGCCCCGTGGCCGGAAGGCCCCGGAAAAGCGGAAACGGCGGGCGTCGGAAAGCCGACACCCGCCGGGTACGACCGATCGGGACCCGGCTGGCCGGACGCCCGTCGTCGACGACGAGATGAGGACCCGGACCCGCTGGACGCGTGCCGGGTGGGGGTGACCCCGCTTTCCATCTGGTTGTAGCCCGTAGGCTACCGGTCCCGCAACCCGCCGGCACCCGGAGGAGTTCGAGACCCATGAGCAGCCTGTGGACCCCCGGCGGGGAGCACCCCGTCGAGCCCGAACCCTCCACCGCGGACCCCACCGGCACCCAGCCCGACGAGGCCCTCTCCCCGGAGGAACGCGAGCAGGCCGAGGCCATGGCGCGGGAGATGGCCGCCGTCCAGGAGCAGATCGCCTCGGCCCCCGCTGCCGTCGTCGTGGCCAACCACCTCATGGGCTTCTACGAGCTGGCGGCCATCCACCTCTCGCAGCAGCCGCCAAACCTGACGGAGGCCTCGGTGGCCATCGACGCCCTCGGCGCCGTGGTGGAGAAGCTCCCCGGACGCCTCGGTGAAGCCGAGTCGACGATGCGCGACGCCCTCCACCAGATCCGCCTGGCCTACGTGTCCGTCGAGAAGGCGGCCCGTGACGCGGACCCCGGTGGCGCCGCGGAAGCCCCCGAGGACGACGACGCCGGGTCTTGAGCCAGAAGCCGCCCGCCTCGCCCGGCGGCGCGGTCAGTGGACGATCTTGGACAGCGGCAGTTCGATGATGTCGGTGGCGCCGCCGTCGCGGAGCGCCGGGATCAGCACGTTGATCTCCGACTTGGCCACCACCGTCTCCACGGCGAAGCCGGTCCCCCCGTACAGCTCGTTGACGGTGGGTGACTTCATGGACGGGATCAGCCCGATGACGGCGTCCAGCCGGTCGGCCGGGACGTTCATCTTCACCAGGACCTTGCCCCGGGCCTCCAGCGTGCCCTGCAGCAGCCGGTCGAGCTGTTCCATGGCGTGGCGCTTGGCCGGATCGGCGTAGGCCTCGGGGTTGGCCACCAGCTCGGTGTAGCTGGTCAGGATGGTGTCGATCACCTTGAGGCCGGCGGCCCGCAGCGCCCTGCCCGTCTCGGTGATGTCGACCACCACGTCCACGATGTCGGGCACCTTGGCCTCGGTGGCCCCGTAGGACAACCGGATGTCGGCGTCCACGTCACGCTCGGCGAAGAACCGGCGGGTCAGCTCCGGGTACTCGCTGGACACCCGCACGCCGGCGGGCAGGTCGGCCACCGACTCCACCTCGGAGTCGCCGGGCACGGCGACCACGATGCGGACCGGCCGGGCCGTGGCCTTCGAGTAGTGGAGCTCGCCGAGCGACACCACGTCGCTGCCCGTCTCCTCGATCCAGTCCCGGCCGGTGATCCCCAGGTCGAACAGGCCGTCGGCCACGTAGGTGGGGATCTCCTGGGGGCGCAGGATGCGGACGTCGTCGATCCGCGGGTCGTCGATGGACGCCCGGTAGTCGACCGAGGAGCTGCGACGGACGCCGAGGTCGGCGCCGTCGAACAGTTCCAGGGTGGACTTCTCCAGGGATCCCTTGGGCAGGACGAGCTTCAGCACGGGACGAACCTACCGGGCAGGTCCGGTGCGACCGCCGGCGTTTCCGGTCCCCTCAGCGATTCGGGACCACGTCGATGCGGACGTCGTCGCCGAGGCGGGCCACCGAGGCGGTGCGACCCCGCCACACGTCGGCCATGGTCGGCGCGCCGGCACCGGCCAGAAGGCCGCGCCCGTCGTCCCCACCCAGCACGGCCGGGGCCACGTAGACCACGTACCGGTCGACCAGGCCGGCCCGGTGGAAGCGTCCGGCCACGTCGGCCCCACCCTCCACCAGCACCTGCAGGACACCCTCGCCGCCCAGCCGGTCGAGCAGGTCCCCGAGGTCGCCGTGGTGCTCCTCGGCGGGGCGCACTCGCGCCTCATCCGGGATCGCACCCAGCACGATCCGACGGGGCTGGCGCACCGACCCCGGGTCGACCCACCCGTCCGGGAGGTCGCGCACGTCGAGGCGGGGATCATCGGCCCGGACCGTCCCGGCTCCCACCACCACCGCGTCGCTCTCCGCCCGGAGGCGGTGCACGTCGGCCCGGGCCCCGTCCCCGGTGATCCAGCGGCTGGAGCCATCGGGCGCCGCCGTCCGTCCGTCCAGGGTGGCGGCCATCTTGAGGACCACGCGTGGGCGGCCGGTCGACCGGTGGTGCAGGTAGGGCGCCAGGTCGTCGGCGACGTCGTCGCCCAGGACGCCCACGACCACCTCCAACCCGGCGTCGCGGAGTCGGGCCAGGCCCCCGCCGGCCACGTTCGGATCGGGGTCCTCGACGCCGACCACCACCCGACGGATCCCCGCGGCCACCACGGCCTCGGTGCAGGGCCCGGTCCGGCCCTCGTGGTCGCACGGCTCGAGGGTCGTGTAGAGCGTGGCACCAGCCACCGACGTGCCCGCCTGGTCGAGGGCCGAGCGCTCGGCGTGGGCGCCCCCCGGCGGCTCGGTGGCGCCCGTGCCCACGATGCGTCCGTCGACCACCACCACGGACCCGACCCACGGGTTGGGCGAGGTCCGGAACCTGGCCGTCCGACCCATCGCCCGGGCGGCCTCCATGGCCCGGACGTCGTCGTCGGCCGGATCGCCGACGACGGGGAGTTCCGGCTGCACCTCAGCCATGGGCGGGACCCGACCCCTCGCCCGACGGGTGGGGGTCGGCGTTGTCGACGAGGAGGCGCACCGCGTGGGGCACCACGTCGACCACCGCCTCGAGGCATTCGACGCACCCCTTCGACGAGCCCGGCGTGTTCAGCACCAGCGTCGTCCCGACGGTCCCGGCCACCCCGCGCGACAGGCGGCCCAGCGGGTTCACCAGGCGCATGGCCTCGGCCAGGCCGGGCGCCTGCCGGTCGAGGACGGCCAGGGTGCCCTCCGGGGTGCGGTCCCGGGGACCGAAGCCGGTCCCCCCGGTGGTCACCACGAGGCCGTGGAAGCCGTCGGCCAGCCGACGCAGGGCGGCGGCCACCTCGTCGGTCCCATCGGCGGTCACCGCGGCCTCGACCACCGTCCATCCCTCGGCCCCACACCGCTCGACGAGCGCGGCGCCCGACCGGTCCTCGCGCACGCCGTGGACCACCCCGTCCGACACGGTCAGGACCTTCACCCGGAGGGGCGCCTCCGGCTCCGACCCGTGCTCCGACCCCTGGTGGTGTCCGGCCATCCCCGGAGGGTACCGGAGCCCCCCGATCCGGCCCGGACCGGTTGGCGGGCCCCCACCCACGGGCCGTGACTACCCTCGCCACATGGGACGGACCGTCGACCTGGACGCCCTGGCCGGCTACGAGATCGGCGAGTTCACCCACGGGCGGACCCGGCGAACGGTGCTCCGGACCGGGACCGGTCCCGCGGTGCTGGTCCTCCCCGAGGTTCCGGGCATCACGCCCCGGCTGGCCGACTTCGGCCGACAGGTGGCCTCCATCGGCTGCACGGCCGTGCTCCCCTCGCTGTTCGGGACGCCCGGGCGTCGACCCACGCTGGCCTCCTCCACCCGGGTGCTGGCCGCCAACTGCGTCAACCGCCAGTTCACGGCCTTCCTGCGTCGCCGGACCTCGCCGGTGACCAGCTGGCTCCGGGCCCTGGCCGCCTACGAGCACGGGCGCTGCGGCGGACCGGGCGTGGGCTGCGTGGGCATGTGCTTCACGGGGGGCTTCGCCCTCGGGATGATGGTCGACGAGCGGATGCTGGCCGCGGTGCTGGCCCAGCCCAGCCTGCCGCTCCCCCTCGGCTCCCGGCGGAAGGCGTCGCTCGGGATCTCGGACCGGGACCTGAAGGTGGTCCACGAGAGGGTCGACGACGGGGCCTGCATCCTCGGCCTGCGGTTCAGCGGGGACGGGATGTCGCCGGCCGAGCGGTTCGCCCGCCTGCGCGAGGAGTTCGGCGACGGCTTCATCGGCGTGGAGCTGGACTCCTCGCCGGGCAACCCCCACCGGATCTCGAAGTGGGCCCACTCCACCCTCACCGAGGAGCTGGTCGACGAACCGGGCCATCCCACCCGGGACGGCCTCGACGCCGTCCTCGGCCACCTGGCCGACCGCCTGCTCGACCTGGAGTAGCGGACAGGCCGAGGAGACGAGCCTCCGACCCGGTTCAGGCCTCCCCGTCGCCGCCGGGCATCCGGTAGCGGAAGACGGCCATGCCCTCGCTGTCCAGGTCCTGGGGGAGCAGGAGGCCCCCCGATCCCCCGTCACCGTGGGGCCGCCACGGTGCGCCGACGGGGACCGGCTCGACGCCCGGGCGGCCCTCCCGGAACCGTCGGTCCACGCCGGCCGTCTCGGCCTCCGTCATGGTGCACACGCTGTAGACGAGGAGCCCCCCGGGCCGCACCAGGTCGGCCGCGGCGTCCAGCAGCGCCGACTGGACCCCGGCCAGCTCGTGGACCACGGCGTCCCCCCGCCCGCCGGTGGCCGGGTCGTCCCGCCAGCGGGCGTCGGCCCGACGGCGGAGCACCCCGAGGCCCGAGCACGGGGCGTCGACCAGGACCCGGTCGAACGACCCGGGACGGAACGGGGCGTTCCGTCCGTCGGCCACCGCCAGGGCCAGATCGGCGTCGAGGCGCCGGGCGTTGTCGGCCACCAGGGCCAGCCGGTGGGGTCGGAGGTCGCAGGCCACCACGTGGGCGCCGGCCGCCGCCATGCCGGTGGCCTTGCCGCCCGGCGCCGCGCACAGGTCCAGGCTCAACGGTCCCGCGTCGGGTTCCATGACCGCGGCCACCACCAGCTGGGACGCCCGGTCCTGGTGGTAGCCGTCGTCGCGGACCACCGCGGTCGCCGGGCGGTTCCCCGCCTCCAGGGCGGCCACCGCGTCGTCCCTCCCGAGGTCGTCCACCAGGCGCTCGTACAACCAGTCCGGGCAGCTCAGGCCGACGGCCGGCGACGGCCACGACGGCCCGCCCCGGGCCAGCTCGTCGGCCACCCGTCGCAACACCGCGTTGCACAGGCCCCGGACCCGCCGCGGGGCCACGGCCACCGTGGCCGACACCGCGGCGTGCGGGGGCACGCCCCCGAAGGCCAGCTGGTAGGCCCCGAGGCGGAGCACGGTCCGGACCGTCGGCTCGACCTCGTCGTGGAGCCATCGGTCGACGAGGTGGTCGCAGGCCCGGCGCATCCGCGTCGTGCCGTAGACGAGGTCGGTGGCGAACGCCCGGTCCCGCCGGTCCAGCGGGGAACGGTCGAGGGCGGCCTTCAGGGCCAGGTTGGCGTACGCCCCGTCGGCCTCGATCCGCCCCAGCACCCCGACGGCCAGGCGTCGGGCGTCCGGCGGTGGCCCACCGCCGGTCCCGGCCACTCAGGCCCCCAGGCGCTCGTCGCCACGGGGCCGTGCACCGGCCGCCCAGGCGTCGAACGCCATCCGGGTCCGGCCCGCCGGCTGGACCTCGACCAGGCGCAGGCCCCCGCCCCCGGTGGCCACCACGTCGCCGACCAGCGTCCCCGGGGCGACGTCGCCCGCTGAGGCCGTCGGCTCGGCCGCCCACGCCTTCAGCGGTTCGCCCCGGAAGGTGGTGTGGGCACCACCGACCCGGATCAGGCGGTGCAGCTCGTCGGCCGTCCGGTCCCAGTCCAGCCACAGGTCGGCGCGGTCCAGCTTGTGGGCCCAGGTCGGCTCGCCCACCTGGGGCTCGGCCACACCCGGCCCGTCGGCCACCACGCCGCGCAGCCAGCCGACGAGGAGGTCCGCTCCGAGGTGGCTGAGCCGCTCCCGGAGCGCCGTCGCGGTGTCCTCGGACCCGATCGCCGTCGTGGCGCGGGCCCACACCCCACCGGTGTCCAGCCCCTCGGCCACCTCCATCAGGCAGACCCCCGTCCGGTCGTCGCCGGCCATCAGGGCCCGTTCGACGGGGGCGGCACCCCGCCACCGCGGCAGGAGGGAGAAGTGCAGGTTCACCATCGGGACCCGGGCCAGCAGGTCCACGGGGATGAGCCGCCCGTAGGCCACCACCACGGCGAGGTCGATCCCACCGTCGGCATCGGCCTCGCCCAGGGCGTCGAGGTCGTGGGCCACCGGCACGCCGAGCTCCGCGGCCGCCGCGCCCACCGGCGTGGGCGTGGGATCGGCCCGCCGGCCCCGGCGACGGGGCGGCGAGGTGACCACCAGGGCCACCTCGAGGTCGAGCGACGGGGCGGCCTCAGCCAGGGCCCGCAGGGGCGGCACGGCCGCCTCCGGGTTGCCCAGGTAGGCGAGGCGCCGGGGACGGGTCGGCACCGGCGCCGTCACGGCAGTCGGAGCCCGCCTCCACCCGACGGGGACGGCCCCGGCGACGGGGAGAGGGGCTCCCGGGCCAGGGCCAGGTCGCGCAACGCCCGCTTGGCGTCCCTCGCCTGGTCCTCGTCCAAGTGATCGACCAGCAGCACCCCGTCGAGGTGGTCCAGCTCGTGCTGGAAGAGGCGGGACGCCAGCTCGTCGGCCTCGATGGACACCTCGTTGCCCTCCAGGTCGAGGCCCACCAGGTGGATCGTCTTGGGCCGCACGATCTCCCACGACAGGCCGGGCACCGAGAGGCAGCCCTCCTCGAAAGCCCACTCGCCGTCCGACTCGACGATCCGCGGGTTCAGGACCACGCCCATGTCGTCGCCGTGGTCGTAGACGAAGAACCGGCGCTGCACGCCGACCTGGGGGGCGGCCAGGCCGATGCCGGCCGCGTCGTACATGGTGCCGAACATCGACTCCACGAGGCCCACCAGGGCGCCGTCGACGTCGGTCACGTCGGCGGCGACGGTGCGCAGGACGGGGTCGCCGATGACCCGGATCTCATGGGGGGACACGACCCGAGGCTACCGTCGCCGGGATGGAGGCCCGGATGGCCCGGTCGACGCCGGGGCGGTGAACGACCGCCAGTACTGGGCCGACCGGCCCGAGGTGGCCTCGAGCCCGGGCACCGTTCCCCTGCTGCTGCCCGACGTGGACCTGGTGCTGGCCACCGACCGCGGCGTGTTCTCGGCCGACCGCCTCGACCGGGGCACCCGCTACCTGCTGGTGGACGGTCCGCCGCCGCCCGACGGAGCCGTGGACCTGCTGGACCTGGGGTGCGGCTACGGGGCCATCGCCTGCACCCTGGCCGCCCGGAACCCGTCGGCCCGCGTGTGGGCCGTCGACGTGAACGAGCGGGCCCGCGACCTGTGCCGGACCAACGCGACGGCCGCCGGGCTGGACAACGTCGAGGTGGTGGCACCGGACGGCGTGCCCGACAGCGTCCGCTTGGACGGCCTGTGGTCCAACCCGCCCATCCGCATCGGCAAGGCGGCCCTCCACGACCTGCTGGCCGGCTGGCTGGACCGGCTGCGGCCCGGAGCCTCGGCCCACCTGGTGGTCCAGCGACACCTCGGCGCCGACTCGCTGGCCCGCTGGCTGGACGAGCGCGGCTGGGCCACCACCCGCCGGGGCTCCCGCAAGGGATTCCGCCTGCTCGACGTGGCGGCACGGCCCGGAGACCCGTCATGAGGAATCTCGACGGCACCGGGCTCAAGCGACTCCACCGGGAGTGGCGACGACGCCACGAACCCGACGTGGCCCTGCTGCTGGACAGCGTCCAGACGCCGTACAACGTGGGCGCCATCCTCCGCACCGCCGCCGCCTACCGGGTGGCCCATCTGTGGCTGGTGGGCGCCACGGCACCACCCACCCACGCCAAGACGGCCAAGACGGCGCTCGGCACGGGCCGCTACCTGACGTGGACGACCTGCGAGGAGCCGGACGAGGCCGTCCAGCAGATCGCCGACGCCGGCTACGGCCTGGTGGGCATCGAGCTGGCCGACGGGGCGGTCCCCATCCACGAAGCCCCCCTCCCCGACCGTCCCTGCCTGGCCCTCGGACACGAGGACCGTGGCCTGTCGGCCACCGTGCTCGACGCCTGTTCGACGGTGGCCTTCATCCCACAGTTGGGGAAGGTGGGCAGCCTCAACGTGGGCACGGCCGCCGGCATCGCCCTGTACGAGGTGAACCGCCGAGGCTGGTAGCCCGCAGCCGATCCGAGGGTCGACGGTCAGGCCCGGGCCGGATCGACCTCCACCCGGAGACGACCACCGGGCCGTTCCACGGCGGCCAGCAGGTCGGCAAGCACCTCGGGGTCGGGGGCCCGGACCAGCCACGAGCCGTCCCGGGGACCCAACACGTCGACGCCGGGCCCGCTCCGGCCCGGAAGGGCCTCGAGGCGCCGCACGTACTCCTCGGCCGCGGCGCCCGACACCCGGGCCAGGGCGCCGAACGGCGGGAGCCCGAGGAGCCGGCGCCTCGCCGCCTCACCGGGGACGACCCGGGCCGGGTCGGCGTGCAGGACGGCCTGCAGGACCTCGTGGTCCGGCTGGCGGGTCTGGACGACGAGACGACCGCCCGCGGTCCGCGGTCCGAGCAGGCGGGCAGCCCGGGCGAGCAGCGTCAGGGCCTGCTCGGCGGCCCGCTGGCGGGGCGCCAGCAGTTCCTGGTCGAACTCGAGGAAGACCACCCGGGCCACCCGGCGCTCCAGGCGGTGGAGCACGGCCTCGGTCCCGACGAGCAGCGACGGCGCCCCGGGTCGGGCCAGGTCGGCCACCGGGGAGTCCGCGGTGACCTCGGCGACCGGCCGCCCGGCCAGCGCCTCCAGTTCCTCGCGGACCCGGCTGACCCCGGCCCGCAGGTTCCGGAACCGGGTGGCCCCGCAGGGGTCGCAGACCACCGGACGACGCCCGTCGTCCACCGGGCAGCGCAGCCACTCGTCGGGCCCCCCGGGACCCGTGTCCGCATCGGCGTCGGCCCGTTCGTGGACGAGGATCGAGCCGTGGTCGACGCACCGGGCCAGCTCGCCGCACCCGTCGCAGGCCAGGAGGCGGGAGCGCCCCTTCCGGTTCAGGACGCACACCACGGGATCGCCGCCGTCACCCCGCAGCACGTCGACGATGGCCGGGCTGAACAGGCCGCTGCGCACCGGATCGTCCCGGCGCCGGTCCACCAGGTCGACCACCGGCCAGCCGACCCGCTCGTCCGACCGGGACGGTTCGACCAGTCGGTGGTCGTCAGATCCGTGGCCGGCGGCGGCCATCGATTCGAGGCTGGGCACCGGCGACACGAGGACGCAGGCCGCTCCGGCCCGGCGGGCCCGCTCCACCACCACGTCGCGGGCGTTCCAGGTGGGGCTCCGCTCCTCCCGGTAGGCCTCGTCGTGCTCGTCGAGCACCACCGCGCAGCACAGGTCGCCCACCGGCGCCCAGGCGGCGGCCCGACTGCCCACCACCACGCCCCCGGTGGCCGCCCGAGCCCAGTCCCGGGGCATCGAGGCCACGGGCACCCCGGCACGCCGGAGGCGCCGGGCGATCCGGTCGGCCCGGTCGGCCGTCGGCACGAGAACGAGCGCGTCCCCCTGCCTCGCCGCCGCCAGCAGGAGCCCCATCGGGTCGTCGCCCGGGGGAAGGCGGACGACCGCCGGTCGGCCTGCCGGGTCGGGCGAGACGGCCGCCTCGAACCGGGGGTCGGCGGGGGTCGGCGAGGCGGCCGGAGGGCCCGCCGGGGACCGGGATGCGGGCAGCGCCTCCACCATCGTGGGCGACGACGCGGTGGCCAGGAACCCCGACACGGGGCCCGCCCAACGGCGGGCCGCCCAGCGGGCCAGGTCGATCAGCTCCGGGGTCGGGCCCACGCCGCTCAGGCGAGCCAGGGGGCGCAACGCCACCCCGGCCGGCGGTTCGACGTGATCGGCCACCACCCACCCGGCCACCCGTCTCCCGTGCAGGACGACGCGCACCCGACTCCCCACCGTCAGGCGGTCGCCACGCCCGTCGTCGGCCCAGGCCTCGGGGACCAGGTAGTCGAAGGCCCGGTCGATGGCCGCCACGTCGGGCAGCACCCGGACGACCCGCTGCGGGCTCCCGACGCGAGGGACATCCGGGCCGGCGACCGTCCCCGACACCTCCGTCCCCGGCACCTCGGGTCCGTCGACGGGGCCGAGGTCGAGGCGACCCTGTTCGGACGCCCCGGCGGCGCCCGCAGGGTCACTCGCTGGGCGCTCCATTCCCCGCCCCGGACCGGGGTCGTTCAGCCCAGGCCCAGGTAGGAGCGGACGTCGTCGGCCCGGTCCGTGGACTCCCACGGCAGGCCGTCGCGCCCGAAGTGCCCGTAGGCCGCGGTGGGCCGGTAGATCGGCCGCTTCAGGTCGAGGTCGCGGATGATGGCCGCCGGCCGCAGGTCGAAGACCTCCTGGACGCACTCGCCGATCCGGGCCGGGTCCACCCGCTCGGTCCCGAAGGTCTCGACGAGGACCGACACGGGGCGGGCCATGCCGATGGCGTAGGCCACCTGGACCTCGCACCGACCGGCGGCACCGGCGGCCACCAGGTTCTTGGCCACCCAGCGGGTGGCGTAGGCCGCGGAGCGGTCCACCTTCGACGGGTCCTTGCCCGAGAAGGCGCCCCCACCGTGTCGGGCCATGCCGCCGTAGGTGTCCACGATGATCTTGCGACCGGTCAGGCCGGCGTCGCCCACCGGTCCGCCGATGACGAAGCGACCCGTCGGGTTGACGTGCACCTCGTAGCCGTCGTCGGCGAACTGCTCCGGGATGACCGGGCGGATGACCTGGTCGATGAGGTCGGGACGGATCTCCGAGTCGCGGTCGATGCCGTCGTTGTGCTGGGTGGAGACCAGCACCGTCTTGAGGCGCACCGGGGTGTTGCCCTCGTACTCGAAGGTGACCTGGGTCTTGGCGTCGGGACGCAGGTACGGGATCGTCCCGGCCTTGCGGACCTCGGCGTGCTTCTCGGCCATCCGGTGCGCCAGGTGGATGGGCAGCGGCATGAGGGCGTCGGTCTCCTCGCAGGCGAAGCCGAACATCATCCCCTGGTCGCCGGCGCCCTGGCGGTCGAGGTCCTCGTCGGTGGCCGTGCCGGCCCGGACCTCCTCGGCCGAGTCGACGCCCTGGGCGATGTCGGTGGACTGGGCGTCGAGGGTGACCATCACGCCGCAGGTCTGTCCGTCGAAGCCGAAGTCCTCGCGGTCGTAGCCGATCTCGCAGATCGTGTCCCGCACGGTGGCCGGGATGTCCACGTAGCCACCGCAGGTGACCTCGCCGGCCACCACCACCAGGCCGGTGGTGATGAGCGTCTCGCAGGCCACCCGGCTCGACGGGTCGACGCGCAGCATGGCGTCGAGCACGGCGTCGGAGATCTGGTCGGCCATCTTGTCGGGATGGCCCTCGGTCACCGACTCCGAGGTGAAGGTCCAGTTGTCGCTCACGTGTCGTCTCCGTTCGGGGAGCAGTTGGTCCGGAGGCGGGCCAGCGCGGCGTTGACCACCGCCCGAGCCACCTCCCTCTTGTCGGCCAGCGGCACCTCGACGGTGCCCCCGGCGGCGTCCAGCACCACCACGGCGTTGGTCTCGTGTTCGAAGCCCACGCCGGGGGCCGACACGTCGTTCGCCACGATCAGGTCGACGCCCTTGGCCCGGAGCTTCGCCGCGGCATTCTGGCGCAGATCGTCGGTCTCCGCGGCGAACCCCACCAGCACCTGGTCGGGCCGGCGGCTGCGGCCCAGGGTGGCCAGGATGTCCACCGTCGGCTCGAGGCGGATCTCGGGGATCCCGCCCTCCTTCTTGATCTTCCGGTCGGCCACCTCGACAGGCCGGAAGTCGGCCACCGCGGCGGCCATCAGGACCACGTCGGCCTCGGCCGACAGCCCGACCACCGCCTCGGCCATCTCGGCCGCCGTGTCCACCGCGGTGACCCGGATCCCGGGTCCCACGGGCGCGGTCCCCGGCTGGGTGGTGACGCAGTCCACGACGGCGCCGCGCGACGCCGCCTCGGCGGCCAGGGCGTGGCCCTGGCGACCCGACGAACGGTTGCCGAGGAACCGCACCGGGCAGATGGGCTCCCGGGTGCCCCCGGCGGTGACCAGTACGCGGGTGCCGGCCAGGTCCCCCCCGTCGGGTCCGGCGGTGGCGGCCAGCACCTCGTGGGCGGCGGCCACGATGTCGGCCGGCTCGGCCAGGCGTCCCATGCCGGAATCGCCACCGGCGAGGCGACCGTCGACCGGGCCCACGATGGTCACGCCCCGATCGGCGAGGACGGCCACGTTCTCGGCCACCGACGGCTGCTCCCACATCTCGGTGTGCATGGCCGGTGCCACCAGCACCGGGGCCCGGGTGGCCAGCAGGGTGGCGGTCAGGAGGTCGGCCGAACGACCGGTCCGGTAGTCCGAGAGCAGGCGGGCCGTGGCCGGGCAGACCACCACGAGGTCGGCGGCCTGGCCGAGCAGGGTGTGGGGGCTGGGATGGTCCTCGTCGAAGAGCGAGGTGCGGACCGATTCGGACGCCAGCGCATCGAAGGTGGCCCGACCGACAAAGCGCTGGGCACCCTTCGTCATGACCGGCGCCACGTGGGCGCCGGCATCGACCAGTCGGCGACAGACGTCGACGGCCTTGTAGGCGGCCACGCCGCCGGTGACACCGAGGACGATGCGTCGGCCGGCGAGGGATCCCATGGGTGTCGCCCTCGGGGAGGGAACGACCGGAGGTCCGGTCAGGCGCCCTCGGGCCCGTCGGCGGCCTCGGCTTCCGCCCCCGCATCGGCCCCTTCATCGGCCAGGTGCTCGGCCATCTCGGCGTCGATGGCGTCCAGCATGGCGTCGAGGTCCTCCTCCGGCTCGTCCGGCGGCTCCACGGCCTCGATCTTGCCGACCGAGAGCTCCTCGAAGGCGATGGACAGCGGCTTGCGGGACGTCGAGGTGACCTGCGGCGGGATGGAGGCGCCCAGGCCCTCGCCCAACTGGCCGAAGTAGGAGTTGATCTGGCGGGAACGCTTGGCGCTCACCGTGACCAGCCGGAACTTGGAGTCGGCCGCGTCGAGGAGGCCCTCGATCGGGGGGTTGACCATGCTGTCGTGGCGCTGCACCAGGGGAGTCCTTTGCTTCCGGATCCGCCGGACCCTCGACGGGGTCCGGACGGGGCGGTCAGGATACCAGTGGCCACCGGGGAACCCTCGAGACCCGGGGCCCCGACGGGCACCCGTCAACGGTCCGAACGGGCCGCCTCGACCAGTCGCCGGACGGCGGCGACGGTGTCCTCCAGGTCGTCGTTGACCACCATCTCGTAGCCCAGCCGAGCCGCCTCGTCGCGTTCGCGGGCCGCCTCGGCGACCCGCTGGTCGGCCCGGGTCGGATCGTCGCCACGCCCGAGCAGGCGCCGTCGCAGCTCGTCGTCGTCCGGGGCGTCGACGAACAGGTGGAGGGCCTCGAGGCCGTGCTCGAGCACCTGGCGACCACCGGCCACGTCGATCTCCAGCAGGAGGTCCCGGTCGCCGTCGGGCACCGGCGTCCCGTAGAGCTCGCCCAGGAACTCGTTCCACTCGAGGAAGCCACCGGTGGCGCGATGGTCCTCGAACTCGGCCCTGGTGACGAAGACGTAGGCGTCCTCGGCGTCGTCCACCCGTCGGGCCCGGGTGGTCCACGATCGGCTCAGGACCAGGTCGCCGTCGGCGACGAGCGCCCGGGCGACGGTCCCCTTGCCCGCCCCGCCGGGTCCGGACAGGACGACGACCAGCATCGCCGACGACCGGTCGCCAGGGAGCAGGTGGTCCGGGAGCCGGTGGACCGGGTCAGCCGAAGCGGGCGACCAACTCGGCGCGCTGCTGGGCGCCGAGCCCGCGGAGGCGACGGGTCTCGCTGATCCCGATCTCCTCCATGGTGCGACGTGCCTTGACCTTGCCCAACTTGGGCAACGACTCCAGCACGGCCAGCACCTTCAGCTTGGCCAGGATGACGTCGTCGTCGGCCTGGTCGAGCAACTCCGGGAGCGACAACGACCCCATCTTGAGGCGGTCCTTGACCTCGGAGCGGACCCTTCGGGCTACGGCGGCCTTCTCGAGGGCGGCGCGACGCTGTTCATCGGTGAGTTGGGGAAGTCCAGCCATGGCCAGGACCATAGTCCCGTCGCCGGATCCGCTCCGGAACCACCGGGACGTCCGGTCAGGAGCCGTCGTCCCCGGCCCGGTGGGCGACCCGGTGGGCGATCAGGTGGGCCACCAGGTCGGCGGCGGCGGCCGCCGGATCGGGCGCCGCGGTGACGGCCCGGCCCACCACCAGCAGGTCGGCGCCGGCGGCCAGGGCCTCGCCGGGCGAGGCCACCCGTGACTGGTCGTGGACGTCGCCCCCCGGCATCCTGATCCCCGGCACCACCCGCACCAGGCGGTCGGACCACGGTGCCGTGACGCCCAGGTCCGGGGCCGCGCACACGATGCCCGCACACCCCGCCTCGACGGCCAGGTCGCACCGTTCCTCGAGCACGCTCCGGCCGGCCTCCTCGTCGCTGGTCAGCACCGTCACGGCGAGCACGCCCGGCGGCGTGGCGCCCACCCGTCCGGCACCCTCGGCCATGCCCTCCACGGCGGCCCGCAGCATCGCCGCACCGCCCGCGGCGTGCACGGTGGCCCACCGGGCCCCGGAGGCGCCCAGCACCCGGGCGGCCGAGCCGACCGTGTTGGGGATGTCGTGCAGCTTCAGGTCGCAGAACACGTCGAACCCGGCGTCCACGAAGGTGGCCACGGCCTCGGGGCCGGCCGCCGTGAACAGCTCGAGGCCCACCTTGACCGTCGAGAACCACGGCGCCAACTCGCCGGCGGTCCGACGGGCGGCCACCAGGTCGTCCACGTCGAGGACCAGGCAGAGGTGGCGGCGGACGTCGTCCGGGACAGGGGCGTGGGGCTCAGCCATGGGCCACTCCGATCAGCTCGTCGATCCGGGACACGCCCCGACGATCGCACCACCGCCCGAGGTCGCGCAGGATCCTCGCCGGGGCCCGCGGATCGGAGAAGGTCGCCGTGCCGACCTGCACCGCCGTCGCCCCGGCCATCAGGAACTCCAGCGCGTCGGGCGCCGAGGCCACCCCACCCACGCCGATGATGGGCACGTCGCCGAGGGCCTCGTGGGCGTCGAACACGGCGCGGACCGCCACCGGTCGGATGGCCGGACCCGAGAGGCCGCCCCGCTGGGCGCCCAGCAACGGGCGTCGGGCCTCGACGTCGACGACCATGCCGAGGACCGTGTTGGCCACCGTCACCGCCTCGGCGCCGGCGGCCGCCGCCGCGGCGGCTACGTCGGGCAGCTCGGGGGTGTTGGGGCTGAGCTTGGCCCAGCGGGGACGACCGGCGGCCGCCGCCGCGTCGACCACCTCGGTGGTGGCCGAGGTGGAGTGGGCGAACAGGGCCCGCCGGTCCTCGAGGTTGGGGCACGAGGCGTTGACCTCGACGGCCACCACCTCGGCCGGGGCGTCAGCCAGCAGCTCGGCGGCACGGGCGAACTCGTCCACCGTCCGCCCCCAGATGCTGGCCACCACCCGGGCGCCGGTGGCGAGCAACGGGGGCAGGTCGCGCTCCAGCCAGGCCTCCACCCCGGGGCCCTGGAGGCCGACGCTGTTGACCATGCCGGCCGGCGTGGCGTGGACCCGCGGCGCCGGATTGCCGTCCCACGGCTCGGCGTGCAACGACTTCACGACCACGGCACCCAACGACGCCGGGTCCAGGTGGTCGGCCAGCTCGTGGCCGTGGCCCGCCGTCCCCGAAGCGGTCATGACGGGGTTCGGCAGCGCCACCGACCCGAGGCGGGTCGACAGGTCGACAGCCGGTCGGCGGGCCATCAGTCAGCCGTCACCCGGCGTCTCCGGCCGCCGACCCCGCCGGTCGGCGGACCCCGGCGTGGTACTCCTGCAGGGTCCGGACGGCCAACGGGTACCGGCGCCAGTCGGCCAGGCCCCGCGCCGCGGCCAGGGCGGCATTGCCGGTGGTCAGCAGCGGGATGCCCTGGGCGCCGGCCGCGGCACGGATGTGCTCGCCGTCGGCCCGGGGCCCACGACCCCGTGGGCTGTTCACCACCAGCTGGACGGAACCCGAAGACACCAGCTCGACGGCGTCGGTGCCCTCCTCGCCCAGCTTGGCCACCACGGTGGACACCTCGATGCCATGGGCCCGGAGGTGTTCGGCGGTGCCGCTGGTGGCCACCAGGTCCAGCCCGAGGCCCGCGAAGCCGCGGGCCGCCTCGAGGCCGACCGCCTTGTCCCGGTCGGCCAGCGACAGGAAGACGGTGCCCGACTCGGGCAGGGCGCCTCCGGCCGAGACCTGCGACTTGGTGAAGGCCAGCCCGGTGGTCAGGTCGATGCCCATGACCTCGCCGGTGGACCGCATCTCCGGGCCCAGCACCGGGTCGGCCTCCGGGAACCGGTTGAAGGGCAGCACGGCCTCCTTGACGGCCACGTGGTCGCCGTCGACCCGGGGACGCAGCAGGCCCTCGGTCCGCAGCTCGGCCAGCGTGGCGCCCATCATCACCCGGCTGGCCACCTTGGCCAGCGGCACGCCGGTGGCCTTGGCCACGAAGGGGACGGTGCGCGATGCCCGGGGGTTGGCCTCGATCACGTAGACGTCGGTGGTTCCGGCGTCGGGGTCGTCCTTCACGGCGAACTGGACGTTGATGAGGCCCCGCACGTCCAGCGCCTCGGCGATGGCCCGGGTGTGGTCCTCGATGGTGGCCACCACCTCGGGCGACAGGTGTGGCGGTGGGATGACGCACGCGCTGTCGCCGCTGTGCACCCCGGCCTCCTCGACGTGCTCCATCACCGCGCCGATCACCACCTCGCCGATGTGGTCGCGCACGGCGTCCACGTCCACCTCGGTGGCGTCCTCCAGGAACCGGTCGACCAGTACGGGCCGCTCGGCCGACAGGCCACCCTCGATGCCGAGGCTGCCGAAACCGCTCAGCTCGGCCATGGCCCGGTCCAGCTGTCCATCGTCGTAGACGATCTCCATGGCCCGACCGCCCAGCACGTAGGACGGACGGACCAGCACCGGGTAGCCGACCTCGCCGGCGATGGCCCGGGCCCCGGCGGCGTCGACGGCCGTGCCGCCGGGTGGCTGGGGGATGCCCAGGCGGCCGCAGAGGTCGTTCCACTGCTCCCGGTCCTCGGCCAGGTCGATCGAGGCCGGGCTGGTCCCGGCGACCAGCTCGGCCGGCAGGACCGACGCCAACTTCAGCGGGGTCTGGCCGCCCAGGGAGACGATGATCCCCACCGGCTGCTCGGCGGCCACGACGTTGGCCACGTCCTCGGCGGTCAGCGGTTCGAAGTAGAGGCGGTCGCTGGTGTCGTAGTCGGTCGACACGGTCTCCGGGTTGCAGTTGACCATGATCGTCTCGTAGCCGGCGTCGCGCAGGGCGAAGCTGGCGTGCACGCAGCAGTAGTCGAACTCGATGCCCTGGCCGATCCGGTTGGGTCCCGAGCCGAGAATCATCACCTTGGGGCGGTCCGATGGCCGGACCTCGTCCTCGTCCTCCCATGCCGAGTAGTGGTACGGCGTCTCGGCGGCGAACTCGGCCCCGCAGGTGTCGACCGTCTTGTAGGTGGGCAGCACGCCGGCGGCCTCGCGTGCGATGCGCACGTCGGTCGGGTCACACCCCCAGAGGTGGGCCAGCTGGGCGTCGGCGAAGCCGAGGCGCTTGGCCCGCCGCCAGTCGCGCCGGTCCAGGTCGGGCACCGCGCCCCCGTCGGCGGACCGCAAGCCCTCCAGGAACAGGCGCTCCTCGGAGATGGCCAGGATCTGGTCGAGGAACCACGGGTCGACCTTCGTGGCCTCGTGGACCTCGTCCACGGTCAGGCCGCGACGCAGCAGGGCCTCCAGCTGGGTGATCCGGGCCGGCGTGCCGACGGCCGCCGCGGCCAGCAACGCTGCGTCGTCCATCTCGTCGAGGGCCGCTTCGGCCGGGTCGCCGTTGAGGCCCAGGCGACCGTTCTCCAACGATCGCATGCCCTTCTGGAGCGACTCGGGGAAGGTCCGCCCGATGGCCATGACCTCCCCCACCGACTGCATCGAGGTGCCCAGCACGCCTGACGTGCCCGGGAACTTCTCGAACGCCCACCGGGGGATCTTGGTGACCACGTAGTCGATGGTCGGCTCGAAGGCGGCCGGGGTCTTCTTCGTGATGTCGTTGGGGATCTCGTCCAGCGTGTAGCCGACGGCCAGCTTGGCGGCGATCTTGGCGATCGGGAAGCCGGTGGCCTTCGACGCCAGCGCCGAGGAGCGGCTCACCCGGGGGTTCATCTCGATGACCACCTGGTCGCCGGTGGTCGGATCCACGGCGAACTGCACGTTGGAGCCGCCCGTCTCCACGCCGACCCGACGCAGGCAGGCGAACGCCGCGTCGCGCATCTCCTGGTACTCCACGTCGGTCAGGGTCTGGGCCGGCGCCACGGTGATGGAGTCGCCGGTGTGGACGCCCATGGGGTCCAGGTTCTCGATGGAGCAGATGACCACGCAGTTGTCGGCGTGGTCCCGCATCACCTCGAGCTCGTACTCCTTCCACCCGGCGATCGACTTCTCGATCAGGATCTCGGAGATGGGGCTGGCGTCGATGCCGGTGGCCGCCGCCTTCTCGAACGCCTCGGGCGTCGAGGCGATGCCGGTTCCCCGCCCGCCGAGGATGTAGGCGGGACGGATGACGACCGGGAGGCCGATCTCCTCGACGACGGCGAGGGCCTCGTCCATGGTGTGGGCGATGCCCGACCTCGGCACCCCGAGGCCGATCTCCTGCATGGCCACCTTGAACCGCTCGCGGTCCTCGGCCGTGGCGATGGCCTCGGCGTCGGCGCCGATCAGCTCCACGCCGTAGCGGTCCAGCACCCCGGCCTCGACCAGCTCCATGGCCAGGTTCAGGGCCGTCTGGCCGCCGAGCGTGGGCAGCAGGGCATCGGGCCGTTCCTTGTCGATGATCGCCTCGAGGACGTCGAGTCGCAGCGGCTCCACGTAGGTGGCGTCGGCGAAGTCGGGGTCGGTCATGATCGTGGCCGGGTTCGAGTTGGCCAGGATCACCCGGTAGCCCTCCTCGCGCAGGACGCGGCAGGCCTGCGTGCCGGAGTAGTCGAACTCGCACGCCTGGCCGATCACGATCGGCCCCGAGCCGATCAGCAGGATGCTCTGGATGTCGGTGCGGCGGGGCATCAGGCGGCACTCCCCTGGCATCGGGCCATCAGCTGGTCGAACTCGTCGAACAGGTAGCGGCTGTCGTGGGGGCCGGGGCCGGCCTCCGGGTGGTACTGGACGCTGAAGGCCGGGACGTCGCGGCACCGGATGCCCTCGACGGTGTTGTCGTTGAGGTTGACGTGGGTCAGCTCGGCGGACGGGAGCGAGCCCTCGGCCACGCAGTAGTTGTGGTTCTGGCTGGTGATCTCGACCGCACCGGTGGCCAGGTTGCGGACCGGGTGGTTGCCGCCGTGGTGGCCGAACGGGAGCTTGAACGTCTCGGCGCCGAGCGTGCCGGCCAGCAGCTGGTGCCCGAGGCAGATCCCGAAGACGGGGACCTCGCCGAGCAGCGCGGCGATCTCGGTCCGGATGCCCACCAGGGGCTCCGGGTCACCGGGGCCGTTGGACAGGAAGACCCCGTCGGGTTCGAGGGCCAGCACGTCCGACGCGCTGGTCGACGCCGGGACGATGGTGACCTCGCCGAGGCCGGCCAGGTGGCGGACGATGGTGGCCTTGATCCCGAAGTCGAAGGCCACGATGCGTCGCCCGCCCCCGGTGGACGGCACGGTGGTGGCGGCGTCCCGGGTCACCGTGGCCACCAGGTCGAGCCCGTCGGTCCCCGGTTCGGCGGCAGCGGCGGCGGCCAGCGTGGCCTCGTCGGCCGTGCCGAACGCCCCGGGCATGGCTCCGGCGTCGCGCAGGTGGCGGGTCAGTCGGCGGGTGTCGATCCCGGCGATGCCGGGCACCCCGTGGGCCCGCAGCAGGCCGTCCAGGTCGTCGGTGGCTCGCCAGTTGCTGCGTCGCCGGGCCAGGTCGCGGACCACCACGCCTCGGCAGAAGGGCCGTCGGCTCTCGTGGTCCTCGTCGTTCACGCCGTAGTTGCCGAGGTGCGAGACGGTGAAGGTGATGATCTGCCCGGCGTACGACGGGTCCGTGATGACCTCCTGGTAGCCGGACAGCACCGTGTTGAAGACCACCTCGCCGGTGGCCACGCCGTCGGTCGGCGCGGCGCCGATGGCCTCGCCCTCGAAGACCTCGCCGTCGGACAGCACCAGCGCGGCGGCCTGCGGGCGGTTCCCGGTTCCCCTCATCGACGGGCCTCCCCGTCCACCACCACCGGTTCGCCGGCCCGGATGGTGTGCCGGACCCGGCCCCGCATGGTGCGCCCCTCGTAGGGGGTGTTGAGGCTCCGGCTGGCCATGGCCGCACCGGACGCCGTCCACGTCTCGTCCGGATCGACCACGCAGAGGTTGGCCGGCGCCCCCGGCTGGATGTCGGCGCCATGCCGATCGGTCACCCCGGCGATGGCCGCCGGTCGCCAGGAGAGGACGGCCAGCACGTCGGGCAGGTCCAGCCCCGACTCGTCGAGCGTGAGGGCGAACGCCGTCTCCAGGCCGAGCATCCCTGGGGGCGCCTGGTCGAAGGGGCGCTCCTTTGCGTGGGGGGCGTGGGGGGCGTGGTCGGTGGCCACCGCGTCGATGGTGCCGTCGGCCAGTCCCTCCTTCACCGCGGCGACGTCGGCGTCGGTCCGCAGCGGTGGGTGGACCTTGTACACCGGGTCGTAGGAGGCGCACGCCGCGTCGGTGAGGGTGAAGTGGTGCGTCGTGGCCTCGGCGGTGACCGGCAGGCCGGCGGCCTTGGCCTTGCGGACCATGGCCACCGAACCGGCCGTCGACAGGTGCTGGAAGTGCATGTGGGCTCCGGTGAGTCGGACGAGGGCGATGTCGCGCATGACCATCAGCTCCTCGGCCTCGGCGGGCTGGCCGGGGATGCCCAGGCGCGAGGACCACTCGCCCTCGTGCATGTACCCGCCGGCCGAGAGTGCCGAGACCTCGCAATGCTGGGCCAGGACCACGGGACGCCCGAGGCGCCCGGCCAGGCCGACGCTGTACTCCATGACCCGCCGCATGAGGCGGGGGTCCTGGAGGCCGGTGCCGTCGTCGGTGAAGATCCCGACGCCGGCGTCGACCAGCTCGCCCATGGGCGCCATGTCGGCGCCGTGGCGGCCGACGGTCATGGCCGCCGAGGGGACGATCTCGCAGGTGCTGCGTCGGCCGAGGTTGCGGACCTGGTCGACGACGGCGACGCAGTCGGTGGTCGGGTCGGTGTTGGGCATGGCCACCAGCGCCGTGTAGCCACCCAGCGAACCGCCGCGGGCTCCGGTCTCGATGGTCTCGGCCTCCTCCTGGCCCGGCTCGCGCAGGTGGGTGTGGAGGTCCACGAACCCCGGGGAGACCACGCAGCCCGACGCATCCAGGTCGAGGTCCCCGGACAGGCCGGTCCCCACCGCGGCGATCCGGCCGTCGTCGCCGACCTCCACGTCGAGGGTCCGTTCTCCGGTCCGGTCGATGACCCGGCCGCCCTTCAGCACCACGCTCATGACGTCACCCCTCGGGTCGGCTCGGCGTCGACGGCCGGGGCCCGGCCGGATCCGAGCAACAGGAACAGCACCGCCATCCGGACCGACACCCCGTTGGCCACCTGGTCGAGGATGACCGACCGCGGGTCGGCGGCCGCCTCGGCGGAGATCTCCACGCCCGGGTTGGTGGGGCCGGGATGCAGGATCAGCGCATCGTCGCGGAGCCTCGCCGTCCGGGCCGCGGTCAGGCCGAAGTCGGTGGCGAACTCCCGGATCGACGGGATCAGGCCCTCGGTGATCCGCTCGCGCTGCATGCGCAGGAGGTACACCGCATCGAGCTCCTCGAGCAGCGGGTCCAGTTCGTGGGCCACGGTGACCGGCCATCCGCCGACGGCCGGCGGCATCAGGGTGGCCGGACCGACGAGGACCACCTCGGCGCCCAGTGCGGTGAAGGCCAGCACGTTGGACCGGGCCACCCGGGAGTGCCGGACGTCGCCCACGATGGCGATCCGCATCCCGTCGAGGGCGCCCCGCTTCTCCCGAAGGGTGTAGCAGTCGAGCAGGGCCTGGGTGGGGTGTTCGTGGCACCCGTCGCCGGCGTTGACCACCGCGGCGTCGGTCCAGCCGGCGATCCGGTGGGCGGTCCCGGCCATGGGGTGGCGGACCACCAGCAGGTCGGCGCCGTAGGAGCCCACCACCTCGATCGTGTCGCGCAGGCCCTCGCCCTTGCTCAGCGACGACGAACCGGCGGCGAAGGCCACGGTGTCGGCCGACAGGCGCCGGGCCGCGGTGTCGAACGACATCCGGGTCCGGGTCGAATCCTCGAAGAAGACGGTGGCCACCGTGCGTCCCCGGAGCGCCGGGACCTTGGGGATGGGGCGCCGGCCGATCTCGGCGAAGGCGTCGGTCAGCTCGAGCACCTCCTCGAGGGCGGCCCGATCCAGGCCCTCGATCCCCAGCAGGTGGCGCCCCAGCACGCCGGGGTCGGCGACCTCCAGCGTCCCGTCGACGGCATCCGCCGCGGTGGCGCTCACTTCTGCATCACCCCGAGGTCGACGCCGTCGGCGTGGACGTCGACCACCTCGTCGCGGCGCGTCGGCAGGTTCTTGCCCACGAAGTCGGGTCGGATGGGGAGCTCCCGGTGCCCCCGGTCGACCATCACGGCCAACTGGACGGCCCGCGGGCGGCCGTAGTCGCAGACCGCGTCGAGGGCGGCCCGGATGGTCCGTCCGGTGAAGAGCACGTCGTCGACCAGCACGACGATGCGACCGTCCAGGTCGGTGGGCAGGTCGGTGGCCGCCTCGGGGACGACCGGGCGGATGCCGATGTCATCACGGTGCAGGGCCACGTCGAGGGTGCCCAGCGGGGGCCGGATGCCGTCGATGTCCTCGAGGGTGGCGGCCAGGCGCTCGGCCACCGGGACCCCGCCGGTCTGGAGGCCCACCACGACGATCTCCTCGAGGCCGTGGTTGCGCTCGATGACCTCGTGGGACATGCGACGGATGGCCCGCCCCATGTCGTCGGCGGTCATGATCCGCGCGTGGGACACGAAGACGCCCCCGAACGGGGGCGTCTGACGTCGTTCTCTTTCGGCCATCGGCCTCGTTCTCCTCGATCCGTGCGGGCCTCACGGGACCCGCTTCACGGTCGAGGGGGCAGCCTACACGCGCGCGCCGGGCCCGCGTTCAGGCCCCGACTCCGGAGACCCGACCTGTGACACGAACACCTGCGTGGAGCCCGTGCCCGGGAGCACTCCGGGCCGGTGGAGCCGTCGGTACCCCGCCCGGCGGGCGACGGCCACCGAGGCCGGGTTGGCCTCGTCCACCTCGGCGACCACGACCCGCAGGCCCAGTGGCCCGTCGTGTGCCCAGGCGGTCAGCGCCGCCACCATGGCCGAGGCCACGCCCCGACCGCGTGCACCGGGTGCCGTCCACCAGCCGATCCGGGCGGCCGAGCGACCGTCGTCGAAGGAGGACAGGCCGACCTCGCCCAGCACCCGGTCGTCGCCCGGGTCGGCGGCCACCAGGTCGAGGGCCAGGCGGCGTCGACGACGCTCGTCCCATCCGGCGATCCACCGTCGGGCCACGTCGAGGTCGGCCGGCTCGGGAACGACCGTCCACCGCCGGACCTCCGGATCGGCCCACGCCGCGACCAGCGCCGGGGCGTCGGCATCGCCCCACGCCCGCAGGACGAGCTCCGCCGCCCCCGGTGACCCGGCCGCCAACGACCCCGGCATGGGAAGGGGTCCGGACAGGGGGAGGTGCGACGACACGACCTGTCTGCGGGTCACCTCCCGAGGCGCCGGATCCGACCGACGGCCCGACGCAGCCCGGTCCGTCCTGCCGTGGCCCGCCACCACCAGAGGAGGAGCCGACGGAGGACCGGATCCAGCGGGCCGAAGAGGCGCCTGTCGAGCGCTTCGGCGAGGCGTCCTTCGGCGCGCTCGGTGACCTCGCCCAGACCCACCTGCGACCAGACGGCCGTCCAGAGCACGTGGACGGCGACCAGTCGCCGCACGAACCCGCCGACCCCGACCTCGCCCGAGGCGGCCAGCACGCTCAGGGCGAGGGTCATGTTGTGTCGGACGTCCTGGGCGAACATCGCCCCGTGCCCGACCCGGTAGCCGACGAGGCCGCCGTCCACCCGAGCCAGGCCACCCTCCAGTCCGAGGCGGAGCTTCAGGTGGTAGTCGGAGACGCCCAGCCAGTGCGGGCGTTCGTCCATCAGGAGCCGCCGGGCGACGTCGCCGGTCATGAGCAGCGACGAGGTGCAGATGCAGTGCCCCAGGTGGCGCTCGTACCAACCGATCACGGACGGATCTCCGGACGGCCGGTCCGACCAGTCCGGCGTTCCCTCGGAGAAGTCCACGACGCCCGTTCCCACGGCCACCATGTCGGATGCCGATCGCAGGACCGCTACCTGGCACCGCAGCTTGTCCGGATGCCAGACGTCGTCATCGTCGAGGAAGGCGACCAGGTCCTCGGTCGAGGAGGCGATGGCCAGGTTCCGCTTGTGGGCCAGGGAGTTCCGGCCCTCCTCGTCCGTCGAGGCGATCGCGGTGACCGAACCTCCGAGCTCGGCCAGCAGCGTCTCCACCTCGGGGCGGGGCCAGTAGACGAGGTACGTGTGGACCCGGCCCGGATAGTCCTGGGCCTCAATGGAGGCCAGCGCCTCCCGGAGTTCGTCGATCCGCGCGTGGTTGGGGACCACCACGGCCACCGACGGCCAGGCTTCGGTCGCCGAGGGGTCAGCCATGGCTCAACCGACGTCGCCGCGGACCTCGTCGGCCACGGCGGCCACGACGCCGTTGACGAAGCGGGACGACCGCTCCGTCGAGTAGTCGCCGGCCAGCTCCACGACCTCGGCCAGCACCACGCCGGTCGGCACCTCGGGCCTCTGCAGGAGCTCGAACACGGCCATGCGCACCAACGCCCGGTCGACGACCGGCATGCGGTCGGTGGACCAGCCCTCGGAGAAGCGGTCGACCAGGGCGTCCACCTCGGCCAGGGCGTCCGCCACGCCCTCCACCAGGCCCACGGCGTACTCCGGTGGGGCGACCGGACGCTCGGCGAGCACCTGGCGCGGATCGCTCCCCTGGGTGTCGGCCGCGTAGAGGATCCCCAGCGCCGTCTCCCTCGCCTCGCGGCGGGAGCCGACGGGGTCAGCAGGGCCCTTCGGGGACACGGGTCCGGTCCGTTCCGGGTTCTCGGCCAGCGCGGGTCCGTCGGACCCGCTCAGGCCCGGCCCAGGTACTCGCCGGAGCGGGTGTCGACCTTGACCCGCTCGCCGTTCTCGATGAACAGCGGCACCTGGACCACCAGCCCGGTCTCCAACGTGGCCGGCTTGCGGGCCCCGGACACCCGGTCACCCTGCACGCCGGGCTCGGTCTCGGTGATGGACAGCTCCACGCTGGCCGGCAGCTCCACGCCCACCACCTCGTCCCCGAACAGCAGGATCATGGCCGTGCTCTGCTCCACCACGTAGTCAGCGGCCCCTCCGAGCGTGGCCGGGGCGACCTGCATCTGGTCGTAGGTCTGGTCGTCCATGAAGACGTACTCCGAGCCGTCCCGGTAGAGGAACTGCATGGACCGCTTGTCGATCATGGCCCGCTCGACCTTCTCACCGGCCCGGAAGGTCCGGTCGACCACGGCACCGGTCCGGACGTTGCGCAGCGTGGTCCGCACGAAGGCGTGGCCCTTGCCGGGCTTCACGTGCTGGAACTCCACGACCTGCACCAGGTCCCGGTCGATCTCCAGGGTCATCCCATTCTTCAGGTCGTTGGTGGTGATCGTCGGCATGGTGGCTCCGGTTCGGCGTGCTGGCGGCCCCTCGACGCGGGGCCGGGTGCTCAGAGGACCTTCGGGGACCCCGTGAGCGGTCGGTGGCCGTCGTCGGTGACGAGGACCGTGTCCTCCCAACGCACCCCGCCCAGTCCGGCGACGTAGGCGCCGGGCTCGACGGTGACCACCTGTCCGGCCCTGAGGCTACCGGTGGCCGACGACGACAGTCCCGGGCCCTCGTGGATGTCGAGTCCCACCCCGTGGCCGGTGCCGTGGCTGAAGGCATCGGCCAGGCCGGCCTCGGCCAGCACGGCCCGGCAGGCGGCGTCCACCTCGGCGGCCGGCACCCCGGCGGCCACGATGGCCAGGCCGGCCGCCTGGGCCTCCAGCACGGCGGCCAGCATCTCGGCCTCCGGCCCGATCCCGGTGCCGCCGACCCGCCGTGACCGCGTCATGTCGGACCGGTAGCCGTCGACCACGGCGCCGAAGTCGCAGACCACGAGGTCGCCCTCGGCCAGCGGGCGGGGACCCGGCCGGGCATGGGGCAGGGCGCTGTTGGGACCGCCGGCCACGATGGTCTCGAAGGCCCGGTCGGCCGCTCCCCCGGTGCGCATGGCGTGGTCGAGGGCGGCCGCCACGTCGGCTTCGACCGCCCCCGCCGCGATGGTCGGGCCGACGGCGGCCAACGCGGCATCGGCCACGGCCGCCGCAGCCTCGATGCGGGCCACCTCCCCATCGTCCTTGACCTCTCGCAGGCCCTCGATCAGACCCTCGGTGAACACCGCCTCGGAATCCAGCACCTGGGCCAGGCCACGCTGCTCGGACCAGGTGATCGAGCCGGCCTCCAGGCCCACCTCGGCAACGTGGACCGACAGCGTCCGCAGCGGGGACGGCTGTCCGGCGCCGGTCACCACCACCTCGACGTCCACTCCGGCCGAGGCCACCTGGGCGGGAGCCTGGTCCCGATAGCGGCCGTCGGTGAGCAGTACGGCCCGGGACCCGTCCACCCACAGCGAGCCGGCAGAGCCGCTGAATCCGGTCAGGTACCGGACGTTGGCCCCGGTGGTGACCAGGAGGGCGCCGATGCCGGCGACGTCGAACTGTTCCCGGAGTCGGCCGAGACGTTCGGCCACCCGCATCGGCGGCAGAGCGTCGACGATCGGGGTCGGGACGGTCACGCCTCGAGCAGGTCGGCCACCGCGTGGACGGCCATGCGGTAGCCGGCGCCGCCGAAGCCGGCGATGGTGCCGTCGGCCACCGGGGCCACCACGCTGGTGTGCCGCCACGGTTCGCGGCCCGCCGGGTTCGACAGGTGGAGCTCCACGATCGGGCCGTCGAAGGTGGCCAGGGCGTCGTGCACGGCCCACGCGTAGTGGGTGAAGGCCCCGGGGTTGACCACGATGCCCGCGCACCGCCCCCGGGCGGCGTGCACCGCGTCGACCAGATCGCCCTCGTGGTTGGACTGGACGTGCTCCAGGGCCAGGCCGCGTTCAGTGGCCGCCGCGGAGGCCACCGCCACGTGGTCGGCCAGGGTCTCGGCCCCGTACACCGCGGGGTCCCGTTCACCGAGCAGGTTCAGGTTGGGTCCCGACAGGAGCAGGACGACCGGTTCGCTCATGGCGTCGAGTCTCTCACCGGACCGCCTCGAGGGTGGACCGCACGACGTCGGCGTCGACGCCGGCCACCACCTCGACGCCGGCGGGCCCGTCGAGGGCGAAGGTCAGCCCGTCCAGGGCCTTCTTGTCCCGGGCCATGACGGCCATCAACCCGTCGGGATCGGCCCCGTCGGGGAGCCGACCGGGCAGGCCGTAGCCAGCGACGACGCGGCGGTGCTCGGCCACCCGGTCGCCGTCGATGCGGCCCAGGGCGAGGCCCAACTCCGCGGCGTAGACGAGGCCCACCGCAACGGCCTCGCCGTGGCGGAGGTCGTACCGGCCCGTGGTCTCGATGGCGTGGCCGAGGGTGTGGCCGTAGTTCAGGACCGCCCGACGACCGGCCTCGCGTTCGTCCGCGGCCACCACCTCGGCCTTGATCTCCACGCACCGGGCCACGCGGGCGTCGAAGTCGAGGTCGTCGAGGGCGACGCCGTCCCCGTCCGGTCCACCGAGGAAGTGGTACTTGGCCACCTCGCCCAGGCCGCAGCGCATCTCGCGCTCGGGCAGCGTGTCCAGGGTGGCCGTGTCGCACAGCACCAGCGACGGCTGCCAGAAGGCGCCGACCAGGTTCTTCCCCTCGGGGAGGTTCACCCCGGTCTTGCCGCCGATCGCCGCGTCGACCTGGGCCAGCAGCGTGGTGGCCACGTGCACCACCGGCACGCCCCGGTGGTAGGACGCCGCGGCGAAGCCGGCCACGTCGGTCACCACGCCGCCACCCACGCCGACGACCACGTCGCCGCGGGTCAGGCCCCAGGACGCGAACCCCCGGCAGAGATCCTCGATGGTGGACAGCGCCTTGGCCGCCTCGCCATCGGGCACCTCGAACACCCGGTGCTCGATGCCGGGATCGACGGCCACGCCGACGCCGGCCTGGGTGACCACCGCGGCACGCTTCGCACGCGGGAGTTCGGCGGCCAGGCCGTCGGCCAGACGGTCCACGCATCCCCGACCCACCACGACGGGGTACGACCGGTCGCCGGGCAACGGAACGCGGACCTCGATCATCGGGCACCTCCCACCAGACGGAGTTCGGGGAGGGCGACCACGACGGCATCGGCCACCTCGTCCACCGTGCGGCCATCGGTGTCGACCACCAGGTCGGCGGCCGCCCGGTAGGCGGGATCCCGTTCGGCACCCAGGCGGTCGAGGACCGCCACCGGGTCGTCGCCGGCCAGCATCGGTCGGTCGCTGCCGTCCCCCACCCGGGCGGCCAGCGTGGCCGTGGTGGCCCGCAGCCAGACCACCGTGGCGTCGGACAACGCCGTCCGGTTCTCCTCGCGGCCCAGCACCCCACCACCGGTGGACAGGACGATCGGGTCCGCGGCGCCCAGTTGCAGGGCCAGGCACTGCGCCTCGACGTCCCGGAAGGCCGGTTCCCCACCCTCGTGGAAGATCACGCCGATGGACCGCCCGGCCAGTTGGGTGACGGCCCGGTCCAGGTCCACGTGGCGACGCCCGGTCCGACGGGCCAACGCCGCGCCGACCGCCGTCTTGCCCACGCCCATCAGGCCGACGAGGGCCACGTGGCGACGGGTCGACGTGGGGGGCTCGGCCATCCCGACAGGCTACCGACGACCCCTCGGGCCACCCGGGAGGATTCCCGCCCGAACCCGCCCCGGGACCGCTGCGTCAGGAGTAGGCCATCAGGAGCAGGCCATCAGGAGCAGGCCGAGGCCGAGGCACGGACCGAAGGCCACCGGTTCGGACCAGCCGCGCCCCCGCAGGCCCCGGACCACGACCACCCCGAGGGCCACGACCGAGGCGACCAGCAGGCCCACCAGGGCGTCCTGGTGGGCGTCCGCCACCGACCCGGCACGGAGGCCGACGACCGCGCCCAGGGGCACGGCGAACCGGACGTCGCCGCCTCCCATCCCCCCGGCTCCACGGTGCCGGAGGACGGCCAACGGCAGGGTCGACGTCGCCGCACCCACCACCATGCGGACCGCCGCCGCGGGGGCGGCCAGGGCCTCCGGCACGGTCAGGATCGCCAGGCCGAGCCCCATCGTCCACACCATGCGCGTGGGAAGTCGCCGGGTCCGCAGGTCCACCACCGACAGGGCCACCGTCCAGGCCACGACCCACGCCAGCAGGACCACGGGGACCCGACCCGGGAACGGGCGCCGACCCGGGGACGGGTCAGCGGGTGGCCAGCACGGCGCGGGCGGCGGCGTCCATCGCCGACACCGGCGCCTCGACCCCCGTCCAGAGGACGAAGGCCCGGGCCGCCTGGAAGACCAGCATCGAGAGGCCCCCGTGGGCCTCGATCCCCCGCCGACGCAACGCCGCCATCCAGTCGGTCTCGGCGGGGTGGTAGATCAGGTCGACGGCCACGGCCCCGTCGCCCACCAGGGCCGGGTCGATGGGGAGGTCGGCCGACGAGGCGGTCCCCGCCATGCCGATGGGCGTGGCGTTCACCACGAGGTCGGCCGTGGCCAGGGCATCGGCCAGGCCGTCGCCGGCGCCATCGAGGACCCGACCGGCCGACCCGGCCAGCCGCGCCGCCTCCGCGGCCCGATCGGGGGTCCGGTTGACGACGGCCACCTCGGCGGCCCCGGCGTCGCCCAGGGCCCGGACCACGGCCCGCGCCGCGCCTCCGGCGCCGAGCACCACGGCACGGCCGCCCGACACGTCCATCCCGGCGTCGTGGGCCAGGCCGTCGAGGAAGCCACCGCCGTCGGTGTTGTGGCCCACCAGGCGTCCGTCCTCGACCACCACGCAGTTCACGGCACCCAGCGCCTCGGCATCCGGGGTGCAGTGGTCCACGGCGGCGGCCACCGCCGCCTTGTGGGGCATGGTCACCGACAACCCACCCAGGCCGAGGGTCCGCATGGCGTCCAGGGCTCCGGCCGCGCCACCGTCGGGCACCTCGAAGGCCAGGTACGTCCAGTCGAGGCCGGCGGCCGCGAAGCCGGCGTTCAGCAGGGTCGGTGACAGCGAGTGCCCGACCGGGTCGCCGATGACCGCGGCGAGGCGCGTCCGCCCGGAGACCGGGGGTCGCAGGTCCGTGCCCTCGTCGTGGGGAGCCTGGTCAGCCACAGCCCAGATCCTTCTCCACGCAGATGCGTCGCGCCGCCTCGAATTCGGAGGCCGACGTGGCGAAGGTGTGGGCACCGGGCACGTCGCCCTCGTCGGTCCGCACGTAGTACATCCAGTCACCTGGCTCGGGGGCCACCGCGGCCTCCAACGAGGCCCGGCCGGGAGCGGCGATGGGGGTGGG
>JAERSW010000009.1 GCA_016845305.1 Acidimicrobiales bacterium | reverse complement strand
GGGTCACGGGGACGGGCCTCAGAAGTTCTTGGGGAGGCCGAGGCCGCGGCGGGTGATGATGTTCTTCTGCACCTCGGAGGTGCCGCCGCCGATGGTGTCGAGCACCGTGTACCGGTACGTCGACTCGGCCCGGCCCGCCATCGGGGCCTCCTCGGTGCCGACCCGCAACTGGGTGCCGGGGCCGCCGAGGTCCATGGAGGCGTCGGCCAGGCGCTTGGAGAACTCGGTGGTGAACAGCTTGTACTCCGACGCCTCGATGGTCGGGGGCGCGCCGCCGTCGCGTTCGGCCCTGACCGAGGCGTCCACCACCCGCAGGCCCATGCCCCGGGCCACCTCGGCGTCGGTGGCCAGGCGGGCGATCCGGGACCGCACCCGGGGGTCGTCCTTCAGCGGCTCGCCGTCGCGGGTGCCGGTGCGCACGTGGTCGACCAGCAGCTCGAGGCGCTGGGCGACGGGGGAGAACGTGAACATGGTGAAGCGCTCGAGGTCGAGGGCCTGGGAGATGTACTGGAAGCCGTGGTTGAGCTGGCCGACCACGTACTCGTCGGGCACGAACACGTCGTCGAAGAAGACGTCGTTGGTGCGCTCGTCGCCCATGGTCCAGATGCCCTGCACGGTGATGCCCGGGTGGTCGAGGGGGACGAGGAACAGGGTGATGCCGTGGTGCTTGGGGGCGTCGGGGTCGGTGCGGGCGCCCACCCAGTACCACTCGGCGAAGTGGGCCGAGGTGGTCCACGTCTTCTGGCCGTTGAGGATCCAGCCGCCCTCGGTCTCGGTGGCCCGGAGCTTCATGGCCGCGGCGTCCGAGCCGGCCTCGGGTTCGCTGTAGCCGACGGCGAACTCGACCTCGTTGGCCAGGATCTTGGGGAGGAACTCCTCCTTGAGGACCTCGGAGCCGTGGGCGATCAGGGTCTTGCCGATGATGCCGACGCCCTTGCCGATCTGGGGGCCGCCGCGGCGGGCCAGGGCCTCGTTGAGGATGTACTCGTAGACGCCCTCGCCCTCCTGGCCGCCGTACTCCTTCGGCCAGGTGATGCCGAGCCAGCCCTGCTCGCCGATCTTCTTCATCATCGCCCGGCGCTTCGGGGTGTCGACGATCTGGGCCATGTTCTCCCGGGTGGGGTCGAACACGTCGGGGTCGTCGTTGGCGTCCAGGAACGCCTCGACCTGGGCCCGGAAGGCCTCCTGCTCGGCGGTGAAGTCGAAGTCCATTGGGGTGTCCCGGGTCGGAGGGAGGTAATCTGACGGTCCGTCAGATCTGCCACGGTACCGGAGGGACGGCACATGAGCGCATCCAGGGGAATCCTCGCCTATGGCGCCCACGTGCCGTACCGACGGCTCGACCGGGCCGAGATCGCCGCCTTCCTCGGCACCCCGGCCGGTCGCGGCCACCGGGCCGTGGCCTCGTTCGACGAGGACGCCGTGACCATGGGGGTGGCGGCCGCCCGCTCGGCGCTGGCCGCCACCGGTCCGGACGCTGCGGGACCGGACGCCGTCTGGCTGTCGACGGTGGCCGCGCCGTACCTCGACAAGACCAACGCCACCGTCCTGCACGCCGCGCTGCGGCTCGACGGCTCGGTGCCCGCACTCGACTTCGGTGGCGCCCAGCGCTCGGCGGTCGGCGCCCTGCGCACCGCCCTGGAGGCTGGCCGGTCGACCCTGGTGGTCTCGGCCGACGTGCGCGTCGGACGGCCCGGCGGCCCCGAGGACGGTGGTGGCGGCGACGCGGCCGCCGCCGTGCTGGTCGGCTCGGCCGACGACGGCCCGCTGGTCGCCGAGTACCTGGGCGGGGCCACGGCCACCGCCGAGTTCACCGACCGCTGGCGCACCCCCGGCGACGCCCACTCCCGCACCTGGGAGGACCGCTTCGGCGAGCAGGCCTACGCCCCGCTCGGCACCGCCGCGTGGGCCGACGCCCTGGCCGCCACCGGCCTGACCGCCGACGACGTCGACATCGCCGTGGTGACCGGCCTGCACGCCCGGGCCGTCCGCAAGGTCGGCTCGTCGCTCGGGGTGGCCGTGGCCGACGACCGGTCCGGAGACGTCGGCAACAGCGGCGCCGCCCACCCGGGCCTGCTGCTGGCCGACGTCCTTGACGGTGCCGAGCCCGGCACGGTCGTGGCCCTCGTGGTCCTGGCCGACGGCTGCGAGGTGCTGCTGTTCCGCACCACCGACGCCCTGGCCGACCGCCGTCCCGTCCGCAGCGTCGCCGCCCAGGTGGCCGACCGCGTCGACGTGCCCTACGCCCGCCACCTGTCGTGGCGCGGGACGCTCGCCATCGAGCCGCCCAACCGGCCCGCGCCCAACCGGGCATCGTCGTCAGCGGCGCTGCGCCGCACCGACTGGAAGCACGGCTTCGTCGGCAGCACCGACCGCACCACCGGGGTGACCCACCTGCCGCCGTCGCGGGTCGGCATCGCCGGCGGCGCCGTGGACGACATGGATCCGGCCCCCATGGCCGACGCCGTGGGCACCATCGCCACCTTCACCGTCGACCGCCTCGCCTACTCGCCCAGTCCGCCGGTGGTGTTCGCCGTAGTCGACTTCGACGGCGGCGGCCGGATGCCCATCGAGCTGACCGACGTCGACCCGGCCGAGGTGGCCATCGGCGACCGGATCGAGATGACGTTCCGTCGGATGTTCACCGCCGACGGGCTGCACAACTACTTCTGGAAGGGGCGCCCGGCCCGGGGTTGACCGGACCGGCGGCGCACGAGCGGACGAGGAACGGGGATCACACATGGCTTCGCACGGCATCCGGGACCGGGTGGCCATCGTCGGGATGGGCTGCACCCCGTTCCGCGAGCACTGGGACCGGTCGCTCGACGACCTCCTGATCGACGCCCACGGGGCCGCCCTGGCCTCGGCGGGCATCGCCAAGGACGACGTCGACGCCTACTGGTACGGCACGTCGCAGTCGTCAGCGTCGGGCATCTCGCTGGCCACGCCGCTGCGGCTCGACAACCGGCCCGTCACCCGGGTCGAGAACTACTGCGCCACCGGGTCCGAGGCGCTCCGCCAGGCCTGCTACGCCGTGGCGTCCGGCGCCTACGACGTGGCCGTGGCCATCGGCGGCGAGAAGGTCAAGGACGGCGGCTACCAGGGCCTCAACGCCTTCCCGATCCCCACCGACGGCACCAACCGCACGCTCACCGCGGCCGCCATGTTCAGCCTGATGCTGCCCGCCTACGCCGAGGCGTACGGCGTCGACGAGGACGAGCTGCGCTACGTGGTGGCGAAGATCGCCGAGAAGAACCACTTCAACGGTGCCCGCAACCCGCTGGCCCAGTTCCGCCGGGAGACCTCGGCCGAGGCCATCTGCGAGATGGCCGCCGTGGCGGGACGCCTGTCGGTGTTCGACTGCGCCGGGGTGGCCGACGGGGCCGCGGCGGCCGTGGTCGTGCCGGCCGAGCGGGCCACCGACTACACCGACGCCCCGCTGTACGTGAAGGCCCTGTCGCTGGTGGCCGGCGATGGCTCCGGCCTCGTCGACCCCGAGTTCGACTTCACCACCCTGCCCGAGTGCGCGGCGGCCGCCACCGATGCCTACGCCCAGGCCGGGATCACCGACCCGAGGACCGAGCTGGCCATGGCCGAGGTGCACGACTGCTTCACCCCGACCGAGCTGGTGCTCATGGAGGACCTCGGCTTCAGCGAACGCGGCAGCGGCTGGCGCGACGTGCTGGACGGACGCTTCGCCCTCGACGGCGACCTGCCCGTCAACACCGACGGCGGGCTCAAGAGCTTCGGCCACCCGGTGGGGGCCAGCGGCCTGCGCATGCACTACGAGGCGTGGCTCCAGCTGCGCGGCGAGGCGCCGGAGGATCGGCGCGTCGACACGCTCGAGACCCGGAGCCGGGCACTCGTGCACAACCTGGGCGGCTACCCGGGCGAGATGGTGTCCTTCGTCGGCATCTGGGGCACCGAGAGGGACTAAACCTCCTGACGTGGCCGGCTCGGCGCCGGCCCGGGGTTCCCTGACCTGATCTCTGGGAAGGGCCGGCCCGGAGGTCAGGGGCCGCAGGCCACCCAGGCGTCGACCAGCGCCTCGTCTCCGAAGACCTCCAGGGTCGGCAGGGCCCGACCCCAGCACAGCAGGTGGAGGTCGGACGCCGACCCCCGCACCGCGGCATCCCCCTTGGCGTGCTCCTCGGTGACCACCAGGACGCCGTCCTCGGCTCGCACCAGCCACTCGCCATCGCCGTCCGTGCGGTGCAGGTGGAGCGAGCCGGCCGGATGGTCCTCCACCGGTCCGTTGCGGTGCCACCGCCAGGCGAAGCCGATGGCCTCTCCGATCCCGTCGACGGCCAGGTCGGCGTCGATCGGCGAAGCCCCACCCGCGGCGTTCTCGGCGTCCCACCGGTGGATGGCCGCCTCGTGGGCCATGCGGCGGACCATCCAGGCCACGTTCCGGTGCTCCTCGGGACACCAGTTCCAGCACGGGTCGGACGGGTCGGCGGCGGCCAGCAGGGCCACCATCCGGTCCAGGCGTTCGGCCGGCGTCGAGCCGTCGTCGGTGGGTCGGGTGGAGGCGTCCGGCGAGGCCGCGGTGACCTGGGCCGTCATGTAGGTCCACACCATGGACATGTGGCCCACCAGGGCGGCGACGTCCCAGTCGGGGCAGTGCTCGACCCTGGCGCCGGGGTCGGTCGTCGCCGCGGCCAGCAGGGCGTTCCCCTCCCGTTCGAAGGCGGTCAGGAGGTCAGCGGTGTCCATGGACCCGAGTCTGTCCTCCGGGACCCGCCGAGGCGGAACCGGGTCAGTCCTTCTCGCGCCGTCGCTGGTCCTGGTCGCGGAGGAAGGCCTCCAGCTCGGCGGCCAGGTCGTCGCCCCGGGTCAGCAGGGCCTCGCTCTGGTCGACCTGCTCCTCGAGGCGGACCACGTGGGACCGCACCTCGTCGTTCTGCGCCACTGCCTCGTCGACACGGGCCTGCCACTCGGTGGCCGGACCGTCCAGGTCGGCGAACATGGTCTCGATGCCGGTGACCTGCTCGAAGCGGCGGAGCAGTGACCGGGTGGCCTTCGGGTTGGGGGCGTCGGGCAGGTAGTAGGGCACCGATACCCGCAGCGAGACGATGGGCACGCCGGCCCGGTCGAGCGTGTCGTGCAGGACGCCGACCACGCCGGTGGGTCCGGTGTACGACGGTCCGTCCAGGCCGAGCCGGTCGGCCATCTCCCGGTTGGCGCAACTGGCCGTCACCGCCGGCGGACGCGTGTGGGGCGTCATCCCGCTCATCGACCCGAGCGTGACCACCAGGCGCGAGCCGGTGCGGTCGGACGCTTCGAGGAGTGCCTCGCTGAACGTCCGCCACCGCAGGTGCGGCTCGATGCCCGAGAGCAGCACCAGGTCGCGCTGGCCCTCGGGGGTGCGCACGGCCAGCAGCCGGTTCTCGGCCCACCGGATGCGTCGCTCGCCGTCGCCGTCGAACTCCACGACCGGGCGCTGCTGGGTGAAGTCGTAGAACGTCTCGGGGTCGACGTCGCCGACCTCGGCGCCGTCCAGGCGCTCGGCCAGCCACTCCACGGCCGAGGTGGCCGACCCGGCGGCGTCGAACAGGCCCCGGAAGGCCACCACGAGGACCGGCCGGTCCAGCTCGTCGGCCAGCATCCCATCGGCGGTCCACCGCAGCTCGTCCACGTCGACAGGTTCGCAGATCGGCCCTGCGGACGGGGGGTTCGCCGGACGGGTCGGTGCCGGTGGTCCCGTGGGAGCATCGGCCGGTGCCCACCCCCATCGCCGACGCCCGGCACCACCCGTACCGGTGGGTGCTGTTCAGCGGCGTCTGTGCCGTCTACTTCGCCTTCGGGGTGGTCGCCATGTCGATCCCGCCGCTGGTTGGCGAGGTGCGGGCCGACCTCGGCCTGAGCCGCAGCGCCATGGGCCTCGCTCTGGGCACCTGGCAGATGGTGTACATCGTCTCGGCGCCGATCGGCGGCCGGCTGCTGGACCGCCTCGGCATCCACCGCGGGATCCTCCTCGGGGCCGCCATCGTGGCCGTCAGCGGCTTCGCCCGGGCCGCGGCGGGCGGCCTCGGCACCCTCTGCCTGGCCATCACGCTGTTCGGCATCGGCGGGCCGCTCATCTCGGCCGGCGCCCCCAAGGCGGTCGGCCTGTGGTTCGGCGACGAGCGTGAGCGCCGCCTCGCCGTGGGGACGTACAACACCATGCCGGCCCTCGGCGGGACGATGACCCTGGTGCTGTCCAACACGGTGCTGATGCCGCTGACCGGCTCGTGGCGCACCACCGTGGTCGTCGAGTCGCTGGCCATCGTGGTCGCGGCAGCGGCCTGGCTGGTGCTGTCGGGGCGGGCCCCGGAGGCGCCGGTCGTGGTCCGTGCCGAGGAGGCGGCCGAGGCGGCCGGCCGTCGCGGCCTGCTGGCCAGCAGGGAGTACCGGCTGGTGCTGGTCCTCGGCCTCGGCGTCATGTTCATCGGGCACGGCCTGGGTGGATGGATGCCGCAGGTGCTGCGCGAGCACAGCGGCTTCTCGCCCATGGCGGCCGCCAACTGGGTGGCCCTGGGCAGCCTCGTCGGCGTGGTGGCCTCCCTGCAGGTCCCCAAGCGCACCGAACGTGCCCGACTGCCGGCGACGTTGGCGGTGATGTTCCTGGTCGTGGCCGTCGGCCTGGTGGCCGTGCTGGTCCTGCCCACCTCGCTCGATCCCGGTCCGGTGGCGCTCGCCGGCCTGCGCTCGGCGCTGATGGCCCTGGTGATGGTGGCCATGCTCGAGTCCGGGCCCGTCGGACCGGCCAACATCGGGGTGGCCTCCGGACTGTGGTTCGCGGTGGCCGAACTGGGGGGCGTGACGGGTCCGTTGGCCATGGGTTGGGTGGCCGACTCGTCGGCGGGCTACGGCGGCTCGCTGCTGCTGATGGCCGGCGTCTGCGTCCTGATGCTGGTGCCCGTCGCCCGTCTCCGACGCTTCACCGGGTGACCGGTACCGTGCCGCCCGTGGAGGAAGGACCGGTGAGCGGCGGGAACCGTGGAGGAAGCGACGCCTGGGCCTACCGGGACTTCGACGGCGAGGCCGGCCGGATCTTCTCCACCTCGACGCCCTCGTGGCCACGACCACCGACCGCCCCGACCGGCGCCCCCAACGTGCTCGTCGTCCTCGTCGACGACCTCGGCTACAGCGACGTCGGCTGCTTCGGCTCCGAGATCGACACCCCGAACGTGGACCGCCTGGCGGCCGAGGGCCTCCGCTACGCGGACTTCCACGTCAACCCCATGTGCTCGCCGACCCGGGCGTCGCTGCTCACCGGGCTCAACCACCACCTGGCCGGCGTGGGCACCGTCTGCCACATGGAGCCCGGCTTTCCCGGCTACGCGGCGTCCATCCGATCCGATGCGGTGACCATGGGGGAGGTCCTGCGCGACGCCGGCTGGGCGAGCCTCATAGTCGGCAAGTGGCACCTGTGCCCGGACAGCGAGCTCACCGAGGCCGGCCCGAAGACCGGCTGGCCCCTGCAGACCGGCTTCGACCGCTTCTACGGGATCCTCGACGGGTTCACGAACTTCCACCAGCCGCACCGGCTCTACGAGGACAACCACGCCCTCGACGTCGACGACTACCCCGAGGGCTACTACTTCACCGACGACCTCACCGACCGGGCCCTCACCATGGTCCGCGAGGTCCGCGACGGACATCCGACGAAGCCCTGGTTCCTCTACTTCTCCCACGGCGCCGTCCACGCCCCGTTGCAGGCCAAGCCCGTCGACCTCGAGAGGTACCGGGGCCGCTACGAGGCCGGCTGGGACGAGGTGCGCCGTCGCCGCTTCGAGCGCCAGAAGGATCTGGGCCTGTTCGACGACGACGTCGTGCTGCCACCCCGCAACGACGAGGAGAACTACGCCGTGCGGGCGTGGGACGACCTGTCGCCGATGGAGCAGGAGCTGTTCGCCCGGTACCAGGAGGTCTTCGCCGCCATGGTCGACAACGTCGACCAGAACCTGGGGCGCCTGCGCGACGGCCTCGAGGCGATGGGGGAGTGGGAGAACACCGTCGTGGTGTTCACCTCCGACAACGGCGGCAGCCGCGAGGGCCTCGACGACGGCACCTCTGCCTACTTCCGCACCCTGATCAGCCAGACCCGCGACAACCCGCTGGACTCCGTCGAGCTGGACCACTCGCGCCTCGACCTGCTCGGTGGCCCGCAGGCGCTCGCCCACTACCCGTCGGGCTGGGCGATGGTGTCGGGCACGCCGTTCCGCCTCTACAAGATCAACGCCCACCAGGGTGGCCATCGGGTGCCGTTCATCGTCTCGAAGGGCTCCGGCCTGCCCGACGGCGGGGCCGTCCGCCACCAGTACCAGCACGTCACCGACCTGCTGCCCACCGTGCTCGACCTCGTCGGCGTCGACATGCCCACCACGAAGCACGACCGGCCCGTGCCGCCGCCCTCGGGGGCCAGCTTCGCCCCGTCGGTCGACGACGGCGACGCCCCCGGCACCCACCCCGAGCAGTACTACGAGCAGATGGGGCACCGCGGCTTCCACCGCGATGGCTGGTCGGCCGTGACGTGCCACCAGCCCCGCACCCCGTTCTCCGAGGAACGCTGGGAGCTCCACCACCTGGCCGTCGACCCCACCGAGTCGAACGACCTGGCCGACGAGCACCCCGAGCGGCTCGCCGAGCTGATCGCCGCCTGGGAGGAGGCCGCCTGGGCCAACCAGGTCTTCCCGATCGACGAGGGCAACCACGTCAAGAACCTGCTGCGCCCACCGTGGGGGGCCGACGTGGTCGTCGACACGGTGCTGCGTCCCGGCGCGCCCACGACGG
>JAERSW010000008.1 GCA_016845305.1 Acidimicrobiales bacterium | reverse complement strand
AAGATGCACCTGCCGAGACGAAAGGTGTCGCGGCCAGCGGGGGACCTACTCGAGGAACGGTGGGAGAGGTTCCTCGAGGTCTGCTGAGTGACGCGGTTGAGCGACGACTGCGGTCAGGCCAGGAGGAGGCGGCGGATCTCGGCGGCGCCGGCGACCCGTTCGGCGTCGGTGGCGGCGATGGGGGCCAGGTTGAAGTCGGTGGCCCCCGCCTCGACGAACGGGCGCAGCCACTCGACGATGTCGGCCGGCGTTCCCACCGGGGAGTACCGCTCGAACGCCGAGTACGGAGCGCCGTAGAACTTCTCCATGGCCGGGCCGAGGACCGCGGCGCCCTCGGCCGGCGTGTCGCCGAGCCCGACCCAGACCTGGTAGCCGTGCCGCCATGCCACGTCGCTGCGCCCCGCCTCGACGGCGGCCTCGGCGGCGAGGCCCACCCCCTCGGCGAACCGGCGCGGCGAGCACCACGACGCCAGCCAGCCGTCGCCCCGCCGCCCGGCACGGAGCACCGCGGCGTTCGACCGGCCGCCGACGGTGATGGGCACCGGTGGCGACGGAGCGGGGCGAATCGAGACGTCGGGGGCGTCGTAGAACTCGCCGTGGTGGTCGACGTGCCCGCCGTCCATCAGCGGGCGCAGCACGTCGAGGGCCTCGTCGGTGCGGCGGCCCCGGGTGGACGGGTCGACGCCGACGACCTCCATCTCGTGGCGGTCCTCGCCGCCCACGCCGACGCCGAGGGTGAGCCGGCCGGGGGCGTGCTCGGCCAGCGTGGAGACCTGGCGGGCCACCGCGACCGGATGGCGCAGGGCCAGCAGGTAGACGCCGACGTACACGCCGATGGTCGGGTGGAGGCCGGCCAGCCAGGACACGGTCATGAGGCCGTCCTTGCCGCGGCCGTCGAAGAAGGCGACGTGGTCGGCGGTGACCAGGTGGTCGAGGCCGGCCTCGGCCGCCCCGTGCACGTAGGCGACGGCATCGTCGTGCGACGCGAAGCCGGCCGGCGGGATCGACAACCCGACCCGGACCCGTGGATCCGACGCCCCGCCGGTCAACGGACCGCCAACCTCCTGGGTCAACGGGCGCGCTTCTCGCCGAAGCGGTCCCACGACGTGATCTTCTCGGGGCCGCGGTGGCGGGGCGCCACGCCCCACTTCCCGGTCGGGTGGCCGAGCGGCAGCAGGGCGAGGACCTCGTAGCGGTCGGGGATGCCGACGAGCTCGCGCACGTCGTCCTCGTAGATGCGGTGCAGCGTGGTCATGGCCGTTCCGAGGCCCAGCGAGCGGGCGGCCAGCATGAAGTTCTGGATGGCCGGGTACACCGAGGCGTGCGTCGGCCCGACCGGCATGGGGCCCTCGTCGTCGTGGATGGTCATCGAGATCGACGGCATGAGCAGCAGGACGAGGACGGGGACGTGCTCGAGGTTCTCGGCCAGGTGCACGGTGGCCCGGTTGTTCTTCTCCCAGCCCTCGCGCACGGCGTCGTTGGGAAACTCGGTGGGGGCGATGGCCGGCTCGTAGCGGGACCAGCCCCGCCGGTAGATGTCGGCCAGGCCCTGCTTCATCTCGGAGTCCTGGACGACCACGAACTGGTACGGCTGGATGTTGCCGCCGCTCGGGGCTTGGACGGCGGCCTGCAGGCACGTCCAGATGTCCTCGTCGGTGACCGGTTCGTCGCTGTAGCGGCGCATGGCCCGGTTGGTCATCAGGCCGTCCAGCAGCCCGATCTCGTTGCCGCGGGTCCCGCCCGTCTCGAAGGTCGTCATGGTCGTCTCCTCGTGGTGGTTCTTCTCGATGGCTGCCGGCGGGCTGGTCGGCGGCCGGCTACTTCCCGGTGAACCGGGGCTCGCGCTTCTCGGCCAGGGCGGCCAGGGCCTCGTGGAAGTCCTCCGACGCGAACGTGACCGTCTCCAGCGCCGTGGACAGGTCGAAGGCCGGGCCGCAGGTCTGCTTGATCCACGCGTTGACGGCCTGCTTGGTGAACTGCACGGCCTGCGGTGCCCCGGCGGCCAGGCGCTTGGCCCACGCCAGGCCGGCGGCCACGCACGCCTCGGGGTCGGGGGCCGACTCGACGATGAGGCCCATCCGCTCGGCGTCGGCCGCCGTCACCGGGTCGCCGGTCAGCAGGTACCGCTTGGCCAGCTGCGGGCCGACGGCCAGCGGCCACGCCACCGTGCCGCCGTCGCCCGCCACGATGCCGACCTTGACGTGCGGGTCGCCGAGCCGGGCCGTCTCCGACATGACGGTGATGTCGGCCAGTAGGGCGATGCTGGCCCCGAGGCCCATGGCGTGTCCGGTCACCGCGCACACCACCGGCAGGTGCACGTCGAGCATGTTCCAGACGATGGACTTGCCGTCGAGGCGGATCTCGGCCGCGTAGCCGGGTTCGGAGAACTGGGGGAACCAGCCGAAGTCGCCGCCGGCGGTGAAGGCCCGCTCGGTGCCGGCCAGCAGCACGGCCCGGGCCTCGCGCTCCTCGCGGAGCAGCTTGAACAGGCCGGCCAGCTCGTGGTGCATCTGGGCGTCGACCTTGTTGAGGTCGTCGTCGGGCTTGTCGACGGTGACCACGAGGACGTCGCCGTCGCGTTCGAAGCGGAGGTACTCGAAGTCCTCTTCTCGCATGGGTGCCGGCATGGGGTGCTCCTGTGGTTCGGGTGGGGGGTCAGGGACGGGG
>JAERSW010000007.1 GCA_016845305.1 Acidimicrobiales bacterium | reverse complement strand
CCCTCCCGGCCTTGGCCGCCGCCCAGAAGGTGGTGCGGCGGGCCGGCGGGCTCGACGGTGCGCCCGAGCCGCCCGCCGTGGCCGTCGACGTGCCGGGCGACGACCGGGCGTTGGGCGACCTGCTCCTCGCCCTGGCGGCCGCGGCCCGGTCCGCCGGCCTCGACGCGGAGGACGCGCTGCGGGGTGCGGTGGCCCGCTACTCGGCCGAGGTGCGGGTCCACGAGGCCCGGACCGCCGACCGGGATCCCGCCTGACCGAACCTCGGGGCCCGACCGGGCTGGGTAGCGTGACGGGATGAGCAGCATCGCCGTCGTCGCCGGTCGCCAGGTCCTGGACAGCCGGGGCAACCCGACGGTGGAGGTGGAGGTCGTCCTCGATTCGGGGGCCTCGGGCCGGGCCATGGTGCCCAGTGGGGCCTCCACCGGCATGTTCGAGGCCGTGGAGCTCCGGGACGGTGGCGACCGCTGGGCCGGCAAGGGCGTGGGGACCGCGGTGGCCAACGTGGACGGCGACCTGGCTGCGGCCGTCCGGGGTCTCGACGCCGACGACCAGCGGGCCGTCGACCGGGCCCTGTGCGACGCCGACGGCACCGACGACAAGGGCCGCCTGGGCGCCAACGCCATCCTCGGGGTGTCCCTGGCGGTGGCCCGGGCCGCGGCCGACGACGCCGGCGCACCGCTGTTCCGGTACGTCGGCGGGGCCAACGCCCACGTCCTGCCCGTGCCCATGCTCAACGTCCTCAACGGCGGCGAGCACGCCAACAACAACGTCGACCTGCAGGAGTTCATGCTCATGCCGGTCGGCGCCGCGTCGTTCTCCGAGGCCCTGCGCTGGGGCGTCGAGTGCTACCACGTCCTCAAGGGCGTGCTGGCCGAGCGGGGCCTGGCCACGGCCATCGGGGACGAGGGCGGCTTCGCCCCGAACCTGGGCTCCAACGAGGAGGCGGTGACCCTGCTCATCGAGGCCATCGAGCGGGCCGGCCTCACCCCCGGTGACGACGTCGCCCTGTCGCTGGACGCCGCCTCCACCGAGTTCTTCCGCGACGGCGCCTACCACCTGGTCGGCGAGGGTCGGACCCTGTCGCCCGACGAGATGGCCGGCTGGTTGGCCGACCTGTGCGACCGCTACCCGATCGTGTCCATCGAGGACGGCATGGCCGAGGAGGACTGGGACGGCTGGGCCTCCCTCCACGCCCGGGTCGGCGACCGGGTCCAGCTGGTGGGCGACGACCTGTTCGTCACCAACGTGACCCGCCTGCAGCGGGGCATCGACGCCGGCGTGGCCAACTCGATCCTCGTCAAGGTCAACCAGATCGGCACCCTCACCGAGACCCTCGAGGCGGTGGAGCTGGCGACGGCCAGCGGCTGGACGGCGGTCATGTCGCACCGCTCCGGCGAGACCGAGGACACCACCATCGCCGACCTGGCGGTGGCCACCAACTGCGGCCAGATCAAGACCGGCGCCCCGGCCCGCAGCGACCGGGTGGCCAAGTACAACCAGCTCCTCCGGATCGAGGAGATGCTGGGCGAGGACGCCGCCTTCCGCGGACGGTCGGCGCTGGCCGGCGCCTGAGCCGTGCCCACCGGCCCACGGAGTCCGTCCCGGAGCAGCCCGGCGCTGCGACGCCTCGCCGTCGTCGTCGTGGCCACGCTGTCGGCCGGGGTGGCGCTGATGGCCGGGGTGGTGCCGTTCCGGGGCTGGCTCGAGCAGCGGGACCGCAACGCGGCGCTCCGGGTCGAGGTGGAGGCCGTGGAGGCCGACAACCGGGCCTACGAGGACCGCATGGACGCGCTGGACACCGACGAGGAGATCGAGCGCCTGGCCCGCGAGGAGTACGGCCTGGTCCGCCCCGATGAGGAGGCCTACGCCATCCAGCCCGCTCCGGCCTCCGATGCCGTGGTCCCGGGCATCTGGCCGTTCGCCGACTGATCCGGGCCCGCCCGCCATCGCCCCGGACTGCCGGGGGGTCGTAGCCTGCGGGTCGTGACCTCCCCGCAGACCGTCGACGACGTCGTCGCCGCGCTGGCCGAGCAGGACTACCTGGCCGACGAGGGCCTGGCCACGGCCGTCTTCCTGGCCCTGCGCCTCCGACGTCCGCTGCTGCTGGAGGGCGAGGCCGGGGTCGGCAAGACCGAGGTGGCCCGGGCGCTGGCCGCCTGGACCGGCGGCGAGCTCATCCGCCTGCAGTGCTACGAGGGCCTTGACGCCTCCCAGGCCGTCTACGAGTGGGACTACTCCCGCCAGCTCCTCCACCTTCGGGCCGCCGAGGCCGCCGGCGCGCTCTCTGCCGGAGGTGGGGCTGCCGGGGACGGGACCACGGGCAGCGGGGCCACGGGCGACGTGGCCGCCCTGGAGGACGAGCTCTACGACGAACGGTTCCTGGTCCGCCGACCGCTGCTGCGCTCCCTGACGGCCACCGACGGGGTGCCGCCGGTGCTGCTCATCGACGAGGTCGACCGGGCCGACGACGAGTTCGAGGCCTTCCTGCTGGAGATCCTCTCCGACTTCGCCGTCACCGTCCCCGAGTTGGGGACCTTCCGGGCCGAGGTGCCACCGGTGGTCGTCATCACCTCCAACCGCACCCGTGACGTCCACGACGCCCTGAAGCGCCGCTGCCTGTACCACTGGGTCCAGCACCCGGACGTGGACCGCGAGGTGGAGATCCTCCGGGTCCGGGCCCCGCACGTGCCCGCCTCGCTGGCCGCCGACGTGGCCCGGGTGGCCGCCGAGCTGCGCGACATGGGCCTGTACAAGCCGCCGGGCGTGGCCGAGACCCTGGACTGGGCCGAGGCCCTGGTGCTGGTCGGCGTCGACGACCTGGACGCCGAGGCCATGGGCGTCACCATCGGGGCCCTGCTGAAGTACCGCGAGGACCAGGACCGCCTGCGGGCCCGCGGCTTCGGCGAGGTGGTGGGCCTCCTGCGGGGGGCCTGACGCGCCGGGCTCCGTCCCGCCCCGGGGAGAAGTGATGGACGACGCCCCCGCGCTGACCCTCGACCGGCACCTGGTCCGCTTCGTCGAGGAGCTGCGCCTGGCCGGCCTCGACGTGCCCCCGGGCTCGACGCTGTCCTTCGGACGGGCCGTGGCCGAGGTGGGGGCCGGCACCCGGTCCGGCGTCTACTGGTCGGGTCGGGCCACCCTGCTCCGGCGACCCGAGGACGTCGCCGTGTACGACCGGGTCTTCGACCACCACTGGACCGGTGCACCGACCGGAGGGTGGGTGCCGACCCGGGAGGCTCCGGTCACCCTCGTGCTGGACGTGGCCGACGACGACGCCCCCGCCGATGGGGACGACGGGGACGACGGCGAGCGGGACGGCGACCACCTGAGCGTGCGGTGGTCGCGGACCGAGGTCCTGGGGGCGAAGGACTTCGCCGAGTGCTCGGACGAGGAGTTGGCCGAGCTCCACGACCTGATGGGACGGCTCCGCCTCTTCGGGGCCACCCGTCGTCACCGCCGGCTGCGTCCCGCGGCCCGTCGGGGTCGACCGGACCTCCGCCGGACCGTGCGCTCCGCCCTGCGGACCGGGGGCGAGCCGGTCCGCCGGGCCTTCGCCGAGCCGGGGGTGCGGCCCCGGCGCCTGGTCCTGCTGCTCGACGTCTCGGGCTCCATGGAGCCGTACGCCCGGGCGCTGGTGCGGTTCCTGCACGCGGCGATGGTGGGTCGTCGCGACGTGGAGGCCTTCGCCCTCGGCACCCGCCTGACCCGCCTCACCCGTCAGTTGGCCACCCGGGATCCCGACGTGGCGCTGGCCCGGGCCGCGGACGAGGTGGCCGACTGGTCGGGCGGCACCCGCCTCGGCGACGGGCTACGGACCTTCAACGACGAGTGGGGGGTGCGGGGCATGGCCCGGGGGGCCACCGTGGTCGTGCTGTCCGACGGCTGGGACCGGGGCGAACCCGAGGTCATGGCCGAGCAGATGGAACGCCTGGGCCGGGTGGCCCACCGGGTCGTGTGGGTGAACCCGCTCAAGGCCGCTCCGGGCTACGCGCCCCTGGCCCGGGGCATGGCCGCCGCACTCCCGCACGTCGACCGGTTCCTGGAGGGCCACTCGCTGGACTCGCTGCGGGCCCTCGTCGAGGTCCTGCGGGAGGACGGGCGGTGACGGCGGGGGAGCGGCCGGTCAGCCGGTGTTGCGCATGCCGGCGGCGATGCCGTTGATGGTCAGCAGCAGCCCCCGCTGGAGGTCCTCGTCGGACCCGCCGGCCCGGGACCGGTGCAGCATCTCGACCTGGAGCACGTTGATGGGGTCCAGGTAGGCGTCGCGCACGGCCAGCGTGCGGCGCAGCATCGGCTTCTCGGCGAGGAGCTCGGTGCCGGTGATGGCCCGCACCTCGTCGACGGTGCGGTGGTACTCCTCGACCACGGCCTCGAACAGGTGGTGGAGCGAGGGGTCGACGAGGCGTTCCACGTAGTGGCGGGCGATGGCCAGGTCGGTCTTGGTCAGCGTCATCTCCACGTTGGAGACGAAGGTGCGGAAGAAGTGCCAGTCGTCGTACATGTGGGCCAGCTCGGCGCCGTGGCCGGCGGCCCGTGCCGCGGCCAGGCCGCTGCCCGCCCCGTACCAGCCGGGGATGATCTGCCGGGACTGGGTCCAGCCGAACACCCAGGGGATGGCCCGCAGGTCGGCGATGCCGGCCGTGGCGCCCCGGCGTCGGGCCGGCCGCGAGCCGATGTTCATCTCGCCCAGCTCCTCGACCGGCGTCGAGGTGGTGAAGTACTCGACGAGGCCGGGCGTCTCGACGAACTGCCGGTAGGCGGCGTAGGCGTCGTCGGACATGCCGTCCATGATCGAGTACCAGCGGTCCAGGGTGGCCTCGTCGTGGCGGGGGTCGCGGTGGGCCAACGAGGCCTCCAGCACCGCGGTGAAGGTCAGGTCGAGGTTCCGGCGGGCGATGTCGGGGTGGCCGTACTTGTCGGCGATGACCTCGCCCTGCTCGGTGAACTTGACCTCGCCGTCCAGGACGCCGTTGGGCTGGCTGAGGATGGAGGCGTGGGTCGGTCCGCCACCCCGTCCGATGGTGCCGCCCCGGCCGTGGAAGACCCGGAAGGGGATGCCGGTCTCGACCGAGGCGTCGCGGATGGCCCGGAGCGCCTTGTGGATCTCCCACTGCGAGGTGGTGATGCCACCGTCCTTGTTGGAGTCGGAGTAGCCGACCATGACCTCCTGGGTGCCGCCGCGTAGCTCCACGATGCGCCGGTAGGGGGCGACCTCGAAGAGGGCCCGCAGCGTGGGGCCGATGGAGCGAAGGTCACCGATGGTCTCGAACAGGGGGACGAAGCCGATGCGGGCCGTGTCGTGGGCCGGATCGATCAGGCCCACCTCGCGGGCCAGCACCACCGGGGCCAGGACGTCCTGGACGCCCTGGGTCATGGAGATGATGTGGCTCTCGATGACCTCGTCGCCCTCCCGGTCCATGAGGAGCCGGAGGGTGCGGAACAGGGCCAGGGCGCCGGTGTCGTCCGCGGTGCGGGGCGGGGCCAACGGGCGGCGGCTCTCCAGTTCGGCGGCCAGCAGGTCGGACCGCTCGTCGGCCGTCAGGGTCGCGTAGTCGACGTCGTTGGCGGCGAACAGGGTGGTGAGCGCCTCGTGGTGGCGGTCGGAGTGCTCGCGGATGTCGAGGGTGGCGAAGTGGAAGCCGATCATCCGCAGGATGCGGCGGACCCGGGCCACGGCTCCGTCGGCGAGGAGGGCTCCGCCGTTGTCCCGTAGCGATGCCGCGATGAGGGCCAGGTCAGCGTCCAGGTCGTCGGGGGAGGCGTACTCCGGGCCGGTGCCGCGGCCATCGATCATGTGCCGGAGCCGGCGTCGGATGGCCTCGCAGCGGACCCGGTAGGGCTCCGAGGCGTCGAGCCGGTTGCCGAGGTCGGCCAGGCCGGCACGGTCGGCCTCGGCGGCTGCCGCCAGCTCGTCGGACACCCCGTGGACCCGGGTGCTGACGCTGAGCTCGTGGCCCAGGCCGGCCACCTCGTCGGCCAGGGCCTCCAGGGCGTACCGGCGCTGCAGTCCGACGACCTGCTCGGTGGTGGCCGGGAGCACGTTGGGGTTGCCGTCCCGGTCGCCGCCCACCCACGAGCCGAACCGGATGGGGACCCGGTCGTGGGGGAGCGAGGCCCCCACGGAGGCCAGCGCGGCCTGCATCTCGTCGAACAGTTCCGGCATGGCCTCGCGCACGGTGAGGCCGAGGTAGTAGAGGACGGAGCGGGCCTCGTCCATCGGCTCGGGTCGGACGTGGCGGAGTTCGTCGGTCTGCCAGACGGCGTCGATGACCTCCTCGACGCGGCGGTCGATGCGCCGTCGGTCGGCGTCGGTGCGCCGGTGCTCGGAGCGCTGCTCGACCAGCCGGCTGACCGTGGCCAGCTTGTCGAGGATGGCCCGGCGGGACGCCTCGGTGGGGTGGGCGGTGAAGACGGGGCGGACCTCGGCCCGGCCGACCAGTTCGGCGATCTCCGACGGTTCGATGCCGCGTTCGACGAGCGACCGGACGGTCTCGTCGAACTGGTTGGCGGCGTTCGGCGAGCCGGAGTTGAGGTCCTCGATGCGGTGGACCTGCTCGGCCACGTTGGCCAGGTGGAAGTACACGGTGAAGGCCCGCACCAGGAGGATGGCGTGGGCCACGTCGGTGTCGTCGAACAGTTCGTGCAGTTCGGTGGTGACCGCCTCGTCGGTGCCCTGTTCCCGGAGGTGGCGGGTCAGGGTGCGGACCCGTTCCACGGCGTCGAGCAGGTCGGGTCCGTGCTGGCGGACCAGCGTGTTGCCGAGCTGGGTGCCGAGGCGCCGGATGTCGGCGCGGAGTTCGGCGTCGGACGGCTCGGGACCGCGCTCGGGTGTGACGGATGTCAACGAGGACATGGTCGAAACCTACTCGCAATCACCCTTGTGGTTCCACCTACTTGAATCTTAGGAAAGATTCAGGCAGACTGCGCCCGAGGGGGACGCCGGGTGCGCACTGGAGCGCGTCGGCGACCGGTGGGTGGCCGGCCGACCCTTCCGTCCGATGGACCTGATTCCCGAGGGATGCCATGAGCCACACCCGATACGCCCCCGCCCGGCAGCGACTCCAGCGCAGTGAGCTCGCCGTCCCCGGTTCGAACCCCTCCATGTTCGAGAAGGCCGCGGCCAGCGCCGTCGACTACGTCTTCCTCGACCTGGAGGACGCCGTGGCCCCGGCCGACAAGGAGCAGGCCCGCCGCAACGTCATCGAGGGCCTCCGGGACATCGACTGGCAGGGCACCGGCAAGACCATCTCGGTGCGGATCAACGGCATCGACACCCACTACATGTACCGGGACGTCGTCGACGTGGTCGAGCAGGCCGGATCGCACCTCGACACCATCCTCATCCCCAAGGTCGGGGTGCCGGCCGACGTGTACATGGTCGACGCCATGGTCACCCAGATCGAGGAGGCCACCGGCCTCGAACCGGGGTCCATCGGCATCGAGGCCCTGATCGAGACCACCCTGGGCATGGCCAACGTGGAGGCCATCGCCACGTCCAGCCCCCGCCTCGAGGCCATGCACTTCGGGGTCGCCGACTACGCGGCCAGCTGCCGGGCCCGCACCACCAACATCGGCGGGCTCAACCCCGACTACCCGGGCGACCAGTGGCACGAGGCCCTGTCCCGGATGCTGGTGGCCTGCCGGGCCTACGGGTTGCGGCCCATCGACGGCCCGTTCGGCGACTTCAACGACCCCGACGGCTACCTCGACGGTGCCCGCCGGGCCGCCGCCCTGGGCTACGAGGGCAAGTGGGCCATCCACCCGTCGCAGATCGGCCTGGCCAACGAGGTGTTCTCGCCGCCGGCCGCCGAGGTCGACCGGGCCCGGCGCATCCTCGCCGCCCTCGACGAGGCAGCGGCCGAGGGTCGGGGTGCCGCCCAGTTGGACGGACGGATGATCGACGCCGCGTCGGCCCGGATGGCCGAGAACGTGGTGGCCCAAGCCGCCGCCATCGAAGGTGGGTCCGCCGCCATTGAGGACCAGGCGACCGCCGCCGAGAACGGGTAGACGAGCCGGAAGAAGACGGGAGACCACGACCATGGACATCCACGAGTACCAGGCCAAGTCCCTGCTCTCGGAGTACGGCGTGCCGATCGCCACCGGGGGGCTCGCCTACAGCCCGGAGCAGGCCGCCTACCGCGCCAAGGAGATCGGTGGCGACAAGTGGGTCGTCAAGGCCCAGATCCACTCCGGCGCCCGCGGCAAGGCCGGCGGCATCAAGGTCTGCGAGGACGAGAACGAGGTCTGGGAGGCCGCCGACGACCTCCTGGGCCGCCGCCTGGTCACCAACCAGACCGGTCCGGGTGGCAAGGGCGTCTACCGCCTCTACATCGAGCCGGTGGTGCCCTTCGACCGGGAGCTGTACCTCTCCATGGTGCTCGACCGCCAGACCGAGCGCATCGTGCTCGTCATGTCCGGCTCGGGCGGCGTGGAGATCGAGGAACTGGCCGAGACCGATCCCAACGCCATCGTCCGCATCCACATCGAGCCGGCGGTCGGCCTCCAGGGCTTCCAGGCCCGCGAGGCCGCCTTCGCCTGCGGCCTCGACGCCGGCCTCATCGCCCAGGCCGAGACCCTGCTGCTCGGCGCCTACCGGGCCTTCCGCGACCTCGACGCCACCCTGCTGGAGGTCAACCCGCTGGTGGTCACCGAAGAGGGCCGCCTGTTGGCGCTGGACGCCAAGATGAGCTTCGACGACAACGCACTGTTCCGGCACCAGAACGTCTCTGAGCTCCGCGACAAGTCGCAGGAGGACCCCCGGGAGATGAACGCCGCCGACCGTGGCCTCAGCTACGTCGGCCTCGACGGGAACATCGGCTGCATCATCAACGGCGCCGGCCTGGCCATGGCCACCATGGACATGATCAAGCACTCCGGTGGCGAGCCGGCCAACTTCCTCGACATCGGAGGCGGCGCCTCGCCCGAGCGGGTGGCCAAGGCCTTCAAGCTGGTCCTGTCCGACGACCGGGTCGAGGCGATCCTCGTCAACATCTTCGCCGGCATCAACCGGTGTGACTGGGTGGCTGAGGGGGTCGTCAAGGCCCTGACCGAACTCGACGTGAAGGTCCCGGTGGTCGTGCGACTGTCGGGCACCAACGTGGAGGAGGGACGACGCATCCTCGACGAGAGCGACGTCGACCTGATCACCGCAGAGACGCTGGCCGAGGCCGGCGAGAAGTCCGTGGCCGCCGTGTCCTGGGAGGCGAACTAGTCATGAGCATCGTCGTCGACGAGAAGACCCCGGTCATCGTCCAGGGCTTCACCGGCCGCATGGGCACGTTCCACGCGGAGGAGATGATCGAGTACGGGACCAACGTGGTCGGGGGCATCGCCCCTGGCAAGAGCGGGTCCGACCACCTGGGCCTGCCGGTGTTCGACACCGTGCGGGACGCCGTCAACGAGACGGGCGCCGAGGCGAGCATCGTGTTCGTGCCGCCGCCCTTCGCCGCCGACGCCATCATGGAGGCGGCCGATGCCGGGATCGGCCAGTGCGTCTGCATCACCGACGGCATCCCGGCCCAGGACATGATGAAGGTCAAGCGCTTCATGCGGACCAAGCGGGTCGAGAAGCGCATGACCCTCATGGGCCCGAACTGCGCCGGCGTCATCAGCCCCGGCAAGGCGCTGCTCGGCATCATGCCCGGGCACATCTACCTGCAGGGTCCGGTGGGCATCATCGGCCGGTCGGGCACGCTGGGCTACGAGGCCGCCTCGCAGCTCAAGTCGATGGGGATCGGCGTCAGCACCAGCGTGGGCATCGGCGGCGACCCCATCAACGGGAGCTCGTTCACCGACCACCTCAAGTCCTTCGAGCAGGACCCCGAGACCAGCCTGGTGTGCATCATCGGCGAGATCGGCGGCCCGCAGGAGGCGCAGGCGGCGCAGTTCGCCCGCGACCACATGCACAAGAAGGTGGTGGCCTACATCGCCGGCCTGTCGGCGCCCAAGGGCCGGACCATGGGCCATGCCGGTGCCATCGTGACCGGGGTCGGCGAGTCGGCCGCCGAGAAGATCGAGATCATGCGCGACCACGGGATCACCGTCGTGGAACGTCCCTCGGACTTCGGCGAGGTCATCGCGCGGCTCCTCTAGCGACGGGCTCCTGGAGCGACAGGCTCCTGGGGCGGCGGGCTCTTCCGACGTCGACGGGCCAGCCTCGTTCCACCGCGCCGTCGGGCCCTAGCCTGACGAGGTGCGCGAGATCCTCGGAGACCTCCAGCGCTGGCGTCGCCAGGGCCGTCGGGTCGCCCTGGCCCGCGTCGTCGACCTGGAGGGGTCGGGTCCACGCCTGCCCGGCGCGGCCATGGCCGTGGCCGAGGACGGCGAGGTGGCCGGCTCGGTATCCGGGGGTTGTGTCGAGGGCGCCGTGGTCACCGAGGCGCTGGACGTCCTGGCCACCGGCGACCGCCGGATGGTGACCTTCGGCTACAGCGACGACGAGGCCTTCGCCGTGGGCCTGACCTGCGGCGGCACCATCCACCTGTTCCTCGAGCCACTCGACTGGTGACTGACGTGTCCGACCCCGGCGACGGGCTGTTCGACCGGCTGGCCTCGCTCCTCGACGACGAGGTGCCATGCGCCCTGGCCACGGTCGTCGAGGGACGGGGAGCGGGCGCCAAGCTGCTGGTCCGACGGACCTCGGGCGACGACATGGAGGTCCACGGCACGCTGGGCGACGCCGACCTGGACCGGGTGGTGGCCCGCGACGCCCTCGGCGAGCTGTCGCTGGGTCGCAGTGGGGTCCGCCACTACGGCGAGCACGGGGAGGCCCGTGAGGAGGCCGTCTCGGTGTTCGTCGAGTCCTTTGCCGCTCCGCCCCGGATGCTGGTGTTCGGCGCCGTGGACTTCACCGCGGCCCTCGTCCGGGTGGCCAAGGTGCTGGGCTACCACGTCACCGTGTGCGACGCCCGCGAGGTCTTCGCCACCCGACAGCGGTTCCCGCTGGCCGACGAGGTGGTCGTGGACTGGCCCGACCGCCTCCTGGCCGAGGTGGGCCCGGAGCTGCGTCGCCGCGATGCGGTGTGCGTGCTGACCCACGACGTGAAGTTCGACGTCCCGGCCATCGTCGGCGCCCTGGCCACGTCGGTCGGCTACATCGGGGTGATGGGCTCCCGGCGGACCCACGACGACCGCCTGGCCCGGCTGCGGGAGGCCGGCGTGGACGATGAGGGCCTGGCCCGGCTGCGCTCGCCCATCGGCCTCGACATCGGGGCCCGGACCCCGGAGGAGACGGCCATCTCCATCGTGTCGGAGATCATCGCCCTGCGGACCGGCCGGTCGACCCGGGCCCTGTCGGCCACCGACGGCCCCATCCACGACTGAGGCCCGATGCGAGGCCCGGGGACCGTCGCCGCCGTCGTGCTGGCCGCCGGCGGGGGAACCCGCTGGGACGGTGACGGCCACAAGTTGCTGGCCCCGCTCGATGGTCGGCCGTTGGCCGCCCTCTCGCTGGAGGCGGCAGCCGAAGCCGGCCTCGACGAGCTGGTGGTGGTGCTCGGCGCGGTCGACCTGGTGGCCGCCGGCGCCGTGCCCGACGGGGCCACGGTGCTGACCAACGACCGGTGGGTGGACGGCCAGGCGGGTTCGTTGCGCCTGGCCGTCCACCACGCCCGCTCGGCGGGACACGCCGCAGTGGTCGTCGGCCTGGCCGACAGTCCCGGGGTGCCGCTCGAGGCGTGGCGGGCCGTCGCTGCGGCACCGTCGCCGCTGGCCGTGGCCACCTTCGACGGTCGTCGCCGGCCACCCACCCGGATCGGCCGGGAGCTCTGGGACGACCTCCCGACCGAGGGGGACGAGGGGGCGCGTGGCCTGCTGTCACGGAGGCCGGATCTGGTGCTGGAAGTACCCTGCCCGGGAGATCCCGCTGACGTGGACGTTCTGGAGGACCTTCGGCGATGGAGCTGAACAACGACTTCGAGGTGACCGCCCCGGTCGACGAGGTGTGGGCCGTGCTCACCGATGTGGAGCGCATCGCACCGTGCCTGCCCGGCGCCCAGCTCCAGGAGGTCGAGGGCGACGAGTTCCGCGGCGTGGTCAAGGTCAAGGTGGGCCCGATCACCGCCCAGTACAAGGGCGCGGCCTCGTTCGTGGAACGCGACGACGTCGGCTACCGGGCCGTGCTGCGGGCCGAGGGCCGCGACACCCGGGGTGCCGGCAACGCATCGGCCGATATCACCGCGACGTTGGAGGCCACCGACGGTGGCACGAAGGTCACCGTCACCACCGAGTTGACCGTCACCGGCAAGGTGGCCCAGTTCGGCCGTGGCGTGATGGCCGACGTCTCCAGGAAGCTGATGGGCCAGTTCGCCGACAACCTCAGCGAGCTGATCGCCGCCTCCGACGCGCCCGCCGGGGAGCCTGCCGGAGAACCGGCCTCGCCGCCGGTGGAGGAGACCCCGTCGGAGGAGCCGTCGGTGCGGGTCGTCGACGCCCCCGAGGCGGAGGCCGTCGACCTGCTGGACGCGGCCGGCGCCCCGGTCCTGAAGCGCCTGGTGCCGGCGCTGGTGGCGGTGGCCGTCCTGGTCGTCGTCGTCCTGATCCTGCTCTGAGCACGCGGGCCCGCTGCCTCACCGGACACGACGCTGGCGACCCATGGGCGACGCGGACCGCGAACGGGTGGCCGAGCTGCTGGGCCGTCCCCCCGAGGGTGCCTTCGAGGTGGTGGTCCGCGATCCCGCCGATGACCCGGACGGCACGCCGGTGGTGATCCGCAACCATCCGCTGCTCGACGACGGCCGCCCCATGCCGACCCGCTTCTGGCTGGTCGGCGACGACCTGCGGTCCCGGGTCGGCACGCTCGAGTCGACCGGTGGGGTCAGGGCCGCCGAGGCGGCCTGCGATCCGGCCGAGCTGGTCGCCGCCCACGACCGGTACGCGCGCGAACGGGACGCGGCCATCCCCGCCGACCACGACGGCCATCGGCCCTCCGGTGGGGTGGGGGGAACCCGGCAGGGGGTCAAGTGCCTGCACGCCCACTACGCCTGGTTCCTGGCCGGCGGCGACGACCCGGTGGGGCGCTGGGTGCACGAGCGGCTGGCCGACGCGGAGGGGCCCGCCTCCTCGGCCGGGTCCACGGGGGTTGAGGGATCGACCGATGGGTGAGCGGGTGGCGGCCATCGACTGCGGGACGAACTCCACCCGACTGCTGGTCGGGGAGGCCACCGGCGGAAGCGGGGCCTTCCGGACCCTGGACCGCCGGATGCGCATCACCCGGATGGGGGAGGGGGTGGACGCCACCGGCCGCCTGGCCGACGCGGCCGTGGCCCGGGTGCTGGACGTGCTCCGGGAGTACCGCGGGGTGATGGACGACCACGGGGTGGTTGGATGTCGGATCACCGCGACCTCGGCGGCCCGCGACGCCGCCAACCGGGACGACTTCTTCGACGCCGCCGAGGCCGTCGTCGGAGTCCGGCCCGAGCTGTTGTCCGGCCTCGAGGAGGGCCGCCTCTCGTTCGCCGGGGCCACCGCCGAGCTGGACCCCGCCGGCGGCCCCTTCCTGGTCGTCGACATCGGTGGTGGCTCCACCGAGTTCGTGGTCGGGACCACCGAGGCCGAGGGGACGTGGTCGTGCGACATGGGCTGCGTACGGCTGACCGAACAGTGGATCGAGCACGACCCGGCGCTGCCCGAGGAGCTGGTGGCCTGCCTGTCGGTGGTCGACGCCCACCTGGACGACGTGGTGCGGGAGGTGCCCGGCGTGGGCGGTGTGCGCACCCTGATCGGCCTGGCCGGCACGGTGTCGTGCGCGGCGGCCGTCGAGATCGGCCTGGCCGAGTACGACCGGGACCGGATCCACCACTTCGAGTTGACCCGCGACGCGGTCGAGGACGTCTTCCGGACCCTGGCCACCGAGGACCGTGCCGAACGCCTCGCCAACCCGGGCATGGAGGAGGCCCGGGCCGACGTGATCGTGGGTGGGATGTCCATCCTCGTGAAGGTGATGCGTCGATTCGGGTTCGACGCGTGCCTGGTGTCGGAATCCGACATCCTCGACGGGCTGGTGTCGTCCCAGCTCTGAGGGCGGGGGACCCTGGGGGCCGGACACCGGGTTTTCCCCCCGAGGGACGAACTTTCCCCACAGTAGTGATTCGTCCACTAGGCTGCCCCGCATGTCGCACGCAGATCGCATCCTCATGGGTCCCGGTCCGGGGAACCCGTATCCGGAGGTCATCGAGGCCTTCGGACGCCCGGTGCTCGGACACCTCGACCCCGACTTCATCGCCCTCCTGGACGAGGTCAACGACCGCCTCCGGCAGGTGTTCCGCACCGAGAACCCGCTGACCTTCCCGGTCTCGGCCACCGGGTCGGCCGGCATGGAGGCCACCTTCGTCAACGTGCTCGGCCCCGGCGACGTCGTCGTGGTCGGCGTCAACGGCGTGTTCGGCGAGCGCATGTGCGACGTGGCGTCGCGCTGCGGGGCCGAGGTGGTCCGCGTCGAGGCCGAGTGGGGCACCGCCATCGACCCCCAGGCCCTCCTCGACGCCCACCCGTCGCCCAAGGTCATCGCCGTGGTCCACGCCGAGACCTCCACCGGGGTCCGCAACGACATCCAGCCCATCGGCGCCGGCAAGGGCGACGCCCTCCTGCTCGTCGACTGTGTCACCTCCCTCGGCGGCATCCCGCTGGAGATCGACGAGTGGGGCGTGGACCTGGCCTACAGCGGCACCCAGAAGTGCCTCGGCGTGCCCCCCGGGCTGTCGCCGGTCACCGTGTCGAACCGGGCCATCGATGGCTTCGTCGAGAAGTCGCAGTCCTGGTACCTCGACTTCTCGATGATCGCCAGCTACGTGACCGGCGGTGGCGCCCGCGCCTACCACCACACGGCGCCCATCTCGATGCTCTACGCGCTGCACGCCGGCCTCGGCGTGGTCCTCGAGGAAGGCCTCGAGAACGTCCACGCCCGGCACCGGGCCTGCGGCGAGCGCCTCCAGGACGGCCTGGTCAAGCGGGGCTTCGAGCTCTTCGCCCAGGAGGGCAACCGCCTCCCCGAGCTGACGTCGGTCGTCGTGCCGCTGGACCGCCTGCCCGACGGCGTGGACGAGGCCGGGGTCCGGCGCCGGCTGCTCACCGAGTACGGCATCGAGATCGGCGGCGGGCTGGGCCCGGTGGCCGGCAGGGTCTGGCGCATCGGCTGCATGGGCCACACGGCCCGCGAGCGCAACGTCACCATGCTGCTCGGCGCCCTCGACGAGATCCTGGGCTGACCCCCGCCCGGGTTGCCGCGCCGCGGTGGCCCGCGGGGAGGATGGGCCCGTGGCCATCGACGAACGGATCGACGCGCCGGTCCTGATCGGACGACGGATCACCCTGCGGCCCCTTGAGTCCGAGGACTTCGCCGACTGGCGCGAGGTCCGTCGCCACAACGGCGGCTGGCTGACCCGATGGGAGCCCCGGCGGGCCTTCGGCCAGCCCGACCCGGTGGAGGACCGGCAGGCCTACGCCATGCGCTGTGCCAGCCGACGGCGCGAACGGCAGTTGGGGACCGGCTGGGGCTTCGGCGTCTTCGTGGACGCCGGCGAGGGCCCGACCGCCGAGGGCGCACCCGAAGACGCGCCCACTGGGGGGCTCCCGGAGTTCGCCGGCGAGCTGAACCTCTCCAACGTGGTCCGAGGGGCGTTCCGCAGCGCCCACGTCGGCTACTGGATGGACGAACGCCGGGCCGGCAACGGCTACATCCCCGAGGCACTGGTCGCCGCATGTCGCTTCGCCTTCGAGGAGGTCGACCTGCACCGCCTCCAGGTGTCGATCGTGCCCCGTAACGTCCGCTCCCGCCGGGTGGCCGAGAAGCTGGAGTTGCGCTGCGAGGGCCTGGCCGAGCGCTACCTGGAGATCGACGGCGTCTGGGAGGACCACCTCCGCTACGCCATCACCGCAGAGGAGTGGGACCTCCGGCGGACCGCGCTGTCGTCCACCTGGCTGGGTGCCTGAACGGGGCACCCCGGGGGGTCAGCCCTTCTCGGCCATCCGGGCCTTCAGCCTCGCCACCATCTCGGTGAACGCCGGCTGGCGCATCGACCAGACCTGCGGCTCGATCTCCAACTGCACCGACGGCACCGACTCGGTGATGGCCGCCGTGTCGTGCAACGTCTTCTTGGTCACCGCCACCAGGTCGCGGGGGTGGCCGGCGGCCTTCGCCGCGTACTCCACCGCCCGGTCGACCAGGGCCTCGTCGTCCACGCACTCCCAGGCCACGCCGTGCCGGGCCGCCGCCTCGCCGTCCAGGATCTGCTCGAAGAGCACCATGGCCTTCGCCGTCTGCAGGTCGGTGATGTTGCGGAGGCGCCACGTGTGCCCGCCACCGGGATGGATGCCGATGGTCAGGAAGCGGGAGTCGAACTTCGCCGAGCGGCCGGCCACCACCAGGTCGCAGGCCAGCACCATGTTCATGCCGGCACCCACCGCGGCCCCGTTGACGGCGGCCACGGTGGGCAGCGGGGTGTGGGCCACCCGGAGGAAGCCCCGGTAGATGTCGGGCAGGGCGCCGTCGGCGTCGCCCGATCCGGCGTCGAGCAGGTCGTCCAGCACCGCGCCGGCACAGAACGCCCGCCCGGCCCCGGTCAGGACGACGGCACCGACGTCCTCGTCGGCCTCCAGCTCGTCGAAGGCGGCGAGGAGCTCGTCGTTCATCTCGTCGCTGACCACGTTGCGGCGGTCGGGGTCGTCGAAGGTCAGGATGGCCACGCGGTCGCGGCGTTCGGTTCGCAGGACGCTCATGTTCCGAGTCTCGCACGGACCCCACCCCCGACCCCCTCCGGAGGCGGGCCCGGGGAGGGGTCGGACCTAGGGTCGGCCGCGTGTCGGACGGGACCCGGGAGCAGCGGCGGAACCGGCGCTTCCCGGCGCTCGGATACCGCAACTACCGGCTGTTCTGGCTGGGTGGGGTGCTGACCAACAACGGCCGGTGGACCCAGTACGTGGCCTCGTACTACGTGGTGTACCGGCTCACCGAGTCGGCGGCCTGGGTGGGGGCGGCCGCCTTCTCCACCTTCATCCCGATGCTGCTCACCAACCCGATCGCCGGCCACGTGTCGGACCGCTTCGACCGACGCCTGGTGCTGTTGTGCACCAACACGGCGTGCTCGGTGCTGGCCGCCGCCATGGCCGTCTCCTGGGGGGCCGGGTTGCGCAGCCCGTGGGCGTGGATGGCCCTGCTGCTGGTCGGCGGGTTCGTGTACGGGATCCAGCTGCCCACCTGGCAGTCGTTCGTCGCCGAGTGCGTGCCCCGAGAGCACCTCCGCAACGCCATCACCCTGAACTCCACCCAGTTCAACGCGGCCCGCACGGTGGGGCCGGCCCTCGGCGGGTTCGTGATCGGCACGGTGGGACCCGGCTGGGCGCTCGCCGTGGCCGCCATGGCCTACGGGCCGATCCTGACCACCCTGGCCATGATCCGGGCCGACGAGCTCTTCCGGCCCGGCGCTGGTCCCGACGCGGGTCCCGACACAGGTCCCGGCTCCGGCGCCGGGTCCGACGATGGCGGGTCGGCCGGCGCGGCGACCGACGGTTCGGTCATGGCCCAGTACCGGGAGTCGATCCGGTACGTCCTGGACTCGCCGGGCATCCGCACGGCCATCCTCACCACGGCCCTGGTCTCGACCATGGGCCAACCGGTGGTCCAGCAGATCGTGGTCTTCGCCGAGGAGGTCTTCGAGGTCTCGCCGTTCTGGTTCGGGATGCTGGGATCGGCCCAGGGGATCGGGGCGCTGCTGGCCGCACCGGTGGTGGCCGGCGAGCTGAGCCGCCTACGCCGGTCCCGCATCCAGTTCCTCGCCACCTGCGGGTACGGCGTGGCCCTGGCCCTGTTCGCCCTGGCGCCCACCCTGTGGATGGGCTTCGTGGGCCTCGGCCTGATCGGGGCCATGCACCTGGCGTCGGCGTCGAACCTGAACTCGACCGTGCAGCTCCAGGTGGAGGATGCCCGGCGGGGTCGGGTCATGGCGATCTACCTGATGGGCGTGCTCGGCGTGTCGCCGTTCGCCAACCTGCTCATGGGCTGGGCCATCGCAGTGTTCGGACCCCGGCCGGTGGTGGCCGTGGCCGGCCTGGTCGTCCTGGTCGGCGGGTGGTGGCTGAACGCCACCGGCCGGTTCCGCCTCCTCGACGCCGGCTGACCGGCGCCCGCGGTGGGTGGCGGGCCCGTGGGGCGGCGGGACCGTCTGAGCGGTCAGGCCTCGTCCCGTTCCTCCAGCCAGGCCTGCCCCTCGGCGCAGTCGGCCCGTGCGGGGCACCAGCGGCACGGTGGGCCCGGGACCCGTGACGGCGTGCGGTCGCCGTGGAGGAGCCCGACGAGGCGGTCCACCCCGTCGGCCACCCGGAGCACGGTGGCCCGCAGGGTGTCCTCGGTGACCACCTCGGACACGAAGGTGGCCTGGTCCAGGTAGTAGGAGGCGAGCATCCGGGGTGGGACGCCCATGCGCAGCGTCTCGACCAACGCGTAGAAGCGGAGGTCCTCGCGGTGGACCGCGTTGGTGCCCCCGGTCTTGAGGTCCACGATCACCTTGCCGGCCACCAGCCCGCGGGCCGTGCCGAGGGTCAGGTCGACCTTGCCGTCCAGCACGAGGCGCCCCCCGCACGGCTCGGCCCGGAGCCGGCTCTCGGTCACCGGTCGCCACGCCGACTTCAGCGGCGGCCAGCACTCCAGGTACTTGCTGAAGGCATCGAGGGCCTGGGAGCGCAGCTCGGCCCGCTCGGCCTCGCCGATGCCCTGGAGCCAGTCGCTGAGGTTCTTCTGGTCGGCCTCCAGGCTGGCCAGCGCCTCGTCGACCAGGAGGGGCGGCTCGACCGGGCCCCGCCAGTTGACGGCCAACTCGACCGCCTTGTGGACGACCGAGCCGCGGGCGGTGGGTACCCGCCACTCGAAGGGCTCGTCCTCCTCGGCCAGGAACCGGGCCTCGCAGCCGTGGACCATGGCCAGGCGGTGCTTGTTGAGGTAGAGGTCCACCCCGTCGGGCAGGTCGTCGAGGTGGGGTTCGACCGCCGTCTCCAGGGCGGCGCGGAGGTGGTGGCGGAGGTCGTCGGGGAACTCGGGGCGATCCTCGGCCGAGGCGCCCAACTCGTCGAGGACGGCCTGCTGGGCGGGGTTCAGCGGCTCGGGGCCGGCGGCCGCGGTCGGGTCCTGCACCCCGCGAGTATGGCCGTCGGGTGTGTGGGGAGGACCGACTGTCACAGGTGGTCGCGAAGATGTGCACCATGGAGCGGAGGAACAGACAGGGGAACGGACAGGGAGTCAGGCCCACCCCTGGGCCGTCGGTGCCGTGCCGGTCGGCCTCGATCCGGTTCGCCGAGACGGCCCGGGCCCTGGGGCAGGCCTCTCGCCTCCGTGGCCTCGAGGTGCCGACCTTCCGGAGCCCACCGGGCCTCGACGGCGTCCAGCGGACCATCCGTCGTCGGGGGCGGTCGGCCGTGGTCTCGGTGGTGGTCCGCGACCGACCGTGGGCGGCCGTGGTGGCCGACATGGTGGAGGGGATCGTGGTGGCCAACCGCCTGGAGTCGATCCGGGCCGACACCGTCCGGGCCGCCCTCTGGCTGGCCGTCGACGAACCCGCCCTCGCCGCCTGACGGATCACGGGACGAATCGCCGGGCCGAACGCCGCTGGCTACCGTGGGTCGGGCCACGCCCGGGTGGCGGAACTGGTAGACGCAGCGGGCTTAAACCCCGCGGCCCTTCGGGGCGTACAGGTTCGAATCCTGTCCCGGGCACCGGCGAGACTGGGGCCATGCCCGACGAACACCCCGACGAGCAGCCCGACCAGCACCCCGACGGGGATCCCGGCGAGCCCCTCTACCGGCACCCGTACCCGTCGCCCGAGTTGGCCGACCGCCACCCCTTCGTGGAGCACGACCACGAGGTCGTCGATGACGGCGAGATGCGCCGCCGTGCCGAGGCCTTCCGGTCGCAGGCCGAGCGGCGTCGCAGCGTCCGCATGTTCAGCCCCGATCCGGTGCCCCGCGCCCTGGTCGAGGCGGCGGTGGCCGCGGCGTCGACGGCACCGTCGGGGGCCCACAAGCAGCCGTGGACCTTCGTGGCCGTCTCCGACCCCGACGTGAAGGCTCGTATCCGCGAGGCGGCCGAGGCCGAGGAGCGCACCAACTACCTCGAGAACCGGATGAACGCCGAGTGGCAGGAGGCCCTCGCCCCGCTGGGCACCGACCACCACAAGGAGTTCCTCGACGTCGCCCCCTGGCTGGTCGTCCTCTTCGAGCAGCGCTACGAGCTCCGCGACGACGGCTCGACGCGGAAGAACTACTACGTGAAGGAGAGCGTGGGGATCGCCGCCGGGCTCTTCGTGGCCGCCGTCCACGACATGGGCCTGGCCACCCTGCCCCACACGCCGTCGCCCATGGCCTTCCTGCGGGCCATCCTCGGTCGTCCCGAGAACGAACGGCCCTTCGTCATGTTCCCGGTCGGGCATCCGCTGCCCGGCGTCCGCGTCCCCGACCTGGCTCGCAAGGCCCTCGACGAGGTCCTCGTCGTCCTCGACGGAGAGGCCTGATCGGTCAGAGGAGGTACATGCCCGGTCAGGGCAGGAGCGCGACCGTCAGAGCAGCAGCGCGGTGCCGACCACGGTGAGGATGGCGCCCAGCCAGGCGCCGGGGGCCGGAACCTGACGGAGGCGGAGCCACAGCAGGGGCAGCAGGATGACCGGCGTGGTGGCCGAGAGGATCGTCGCCACCCCCGTGTCACCCCGCCCCAATGCCCACAGCAGCAGGGTCATGCCGACCACCATGGCGATGAAGGCGCTGGCCGCCAGCCGCAGGTGGTCGCCGGGCAGCAGTGGGCCCCGTCGGGCCGGTCGGGCCAGGCGGTCCCCGGGCCGGGCCAGGACCCACAGGGCCACGGTGGCGATCACGGCGCGGGTGGCGGCCACGGCCAACGTGTCGGCGCCGTCGTCGAGCACGGGCTTGGCGGCCAGTGCCCCCAGAGCCTGGCCCAGCGCGCCGATGCCCGCCCACACCGCACCGGCCGTCAACGACCCCTCGATCCGTTCGAAGACGTCGGTGTGGGTGCCGCTACGGGACCCGTAGTTGACGGCCAGGGCGATGCCGACCACGGTTAGGACCGCGCCCACCAGCGCCCACGGGGCGAACGACTCGTCGAACAGCAGCACGCCGCCGACGGCGGCCAGCGGAGCGTTGGACGTGAAGAGCACCGAGGTCCGTCGGGGCCCGATGCGGGCCATGGCGGTGAACAGGGCCAGGTCGCCGAGCAGGAGGCCGACCAGCCCGGACACGGCCAGGAGGCCCAGATCGCCTCCGTCCAGCGTCGACCAGCCGCCGGTCGCCGTGGCCAGCACGAGGAGCATCCCGCTCACGTACAGCATCCGCAGCCGGCAGAACCGGGGCCCACCGAGTCGGCGCACCGGCTCGGCGGCGATCAGGCTGCTGCACGCCCACGACGTGGCGGCCAGGAGGGCGGCGAGCTGGTACGGCACCGGCCCAGTCCACCATCGCATCCGTCCACCACCACGCACGGGGGCGCGCGAGGATGCGCGCATGGACGACGATCCGAACCACGAAGGGGCCGAGCGGCCACGGGCGACCGGCCGCTGCGAGTGCGGCGGCGTCCGGTACCGGTTGTCCGGCCATCTGCGCCCGGTGGTGCACTGTCACTGCACGCCGTGTCGGCGGATCACCGGCCACCACATGGCGGCCACCGCCACCCTGCGCGACGACCTGCACCTCGAGTCGGACGCCACGCTGTCCTGGTACGACCGCACCGAGGAGACCCGGTACGGCTTCTGCAACCGGTGCGGCGCCACGATGTTCTGGATGGCCACCGACAAGCCGTCGACCATCTCGGTCGCCGCCGGCACGATCGACCAGCCCACCGGCCTCACCGCCGTGCTGGCCATCTACACCGGCGAGGCGTCGGACTTCCACGTCCTCGACGCCGACATCGAGTCCCATCCCGGCGACCGCCCCGACACCCATCCGATCTGGACCGGCCCGGAGGGCGACGCTTGATCCCCGACATCGACTCGCCGCCCACCCTCGAGTGGGTCGACGACCACGTCCGGATCATCGACCAGACGCTGCTTCCCGCCGAGGTTCGGGTCGTGGAGCTGCGGACGGTGGACGAGGTGGTCGATGCCATCGGCCGCCTCGCGGTCCGCGGTGCGCCGGCCATCGGGGCCTGTGGGGCGTTCGGCGTGGTGGTGGCCGTCGACGAGGCCCTCCGTGCCGGTGGCGCCGCGGACCCGGACGACCTCGCCGGACCGATCGAGCGGATCAGCGGCGCCCGCCCCACCGCGGTGAACCTGCGCTGGGCCGTGGACCGCGTGGTGGCAGCCATGGACGGCCTCGGGGCGGGCCCCGACCGGCGTGACGCCGCCCTGACGGAGGCCACGGCGATCTTCGACGAAGACCGGGCGGCCTGCGACGCCATCGGGCGTCACGGCGCCGCCGAGCTCGCCGAGGCCCGGACCATCCTCACCCACTGCAATGCCGGACGGCTGGCCACCACCGGCATCGGGACGGCCCTCGGCGTGGTCTACGGCAAGGCCATGGCCGGCCAGCCCGTCGAGGTCTACGCGGCCGAGACCCGCCCGCTCCTCCAGGGTGCCCGCCTCACCGTCTGGGAGTTGTCGGCGGCCGGTGTGCCGGTCACCCTCGTTCCGGACTCGGCGGCCTGCGGGCTGTTGCACTCCGGTCGGGTCGATGCCGTGGTGGTGGGGGCCGACCGCATCGCGGCCAACGGCGACGTGGCCAACAAGGTGGGGACCTTCTCCCACGCGGTGGCCGCCCGCCGGGCCGGCGTGCCGTTCTACGTGGCCGCGCCCCTGTCCACCGTCGACCCGGGAACCGCCGACGGGGCGGGGATCGTCATCGAGGGTCGGGACCCCGACGAGGTCCAGTCACCGGACCTGAGGGCGGCGCATCCGGGTCCGGTGGAGGTCTGGAACCCCGCCTTCGACGTGACGCCGGCCGATCTCGTCACCGGCATCGTCACCGAGAAGGGCGTCCTGTTCCCCGACTTCACCGACGCCATCGCCGGGGTGCTCGGACGCACCTGAGGACGGCCCGAGGGGTACCCGGCGGGGCAGGGTGCCGGACCTATGCTCCGGCCATGCGCCGGATTCCCGCAGCACCCATCGCCGTCGTCGTCGCCGTGTCCCTGCTGGCCGCCGCCTGCGGGAGCTCCGGGGATGAGCCGGTGGTCGTCCAGACCACCACCACCGAGATGTTCGCCACCTCCACCGAGGCGCCTGCCGAGACTCCGGCCACCACGACCACCGAGGCCACCTACGAGGCTCCGGCGACCACGACCGAGGCGCCCGCCGAGGCTCCGTCGGACGTGCCCGAGTCGGTCACCGTCGAGGAGGGCGACTCGCTCTCCAAGATCGCCAAGCGGTACGGCACCACGGTCGACGCCCTGGTGCGGCTCAACGAGATGTGCGACCCGAACCAGATCTTCGTGGGCCAGGTCATCCTGCTCACCGACCCCGACGCCGAGCCCGCAGACGAGGACGACGCCGCGGGCGACGTCCTCATCGTGACCGTCCAGGCCGGCGACTCGCTCTCCAAGATCGCCAAGCGCCACGACACCACCGTCGAGGACATCATGGCCCGCAACGCCATCGAGGACGCCAACCTGCTGTTCGTCGGCCAGGAACTCGTCATCGACGGCGAGGTCCCCGCCGAGGACGAGGCGCCCGAGGAGAACCCGTACTGCTGACCCGTCCCGGGTCGACCACCTGACATGGTGCTCCGTCTCGACGCCCGCGACGAGGCCCGCCTCGCCGGCGACGAGGGCGAGGGCCAGCGCATGGCCACCAGCATCGTGGTGCGCCTCGCCGCCGCCATGGAGGCCGACCACCTGCTGGACGTCACCGGCGCCCACGTCGACGCCTGCCTCTACCTGGGACCGGCCATGCTCGACTTCGCCGACCGGCTGGCCGACGCGGGGGCCACGGTGTCGGTGCCGACCACGCTCAACGTGTCGTCGCTGGACCTCCGCCACCCCGACCTCTATCGCGGCGACCCCGACGATGCCCGGGCGGCCCGTCGGCTGATGGAGCGCTACGAGGAGATGGGCTGTCGCCCCACGTGGACGTGCGCCCCGTACCAGTCCGAGGCCCGACCCGGCTTCGGCGAGCACGTGGCGTGGGCGGAGTCGAACGCCATCTCGTTCGCCAACTCGGTGCTCGGCGCCCGCACCCACCGCTACGGCGACTTCGTCGACATCTCGTGTGCGGTGACGGGTCGGGCGCCGGCCGCCGGCCTGCACCTGGACGCCAACCGGCTGGCCACCGTCGTGTACCGCCTCGACGGCATCTCGGCCGACCTGCTGGACCGCGACGTGCTGTACCCGGTGCTGGGTGGCCTCGTCGGGCGGTCGGTCGGCAAGGCCGTGCCGGTCGTCGACGGCCTCCCGGAAGGCGTCTCCGAGGACCGCCTCAAGGCCATGTGTGCGGCCGCTGCGGCGACCGGCTCGGTCGGCCTGTTCCACGTCGTCGGCTCCACCCCGGAGGCCCCCGACCTGGCCACCGCACTCGGTGGTCGGGAACCGGCCCGGGTGGTCGAGGTGACGCCGTCCGACCTGCGGGCGGCCCGCGACCGCCTGACCACCGGGGTGGGGGACCGGCTGGACGTGGTCAGCCTCGGCACGCCCCACTACTCGGTGGACGAGATCGGGCGGCTCGTCGACCTGCTCGTCGACAGGCGGGTCCACGACGACGTGGCCATGTACGTGTCGACGGGGCGCGACGTGCTCCACGAGGTCGAGCTGCGGGGCTGGGCCGCCCGGCTGGAGGCGGCCGGCGTGCAGCCGGTGGTCGACACCTGCACCTACGTCACGCCGATCATCCGCGCCGATGCCCGGACCGCCATGACCGACTCGGCCAAGTGGGCCTACTACGCCCCCGGCAACCTCGGCCTGGACGTGGCCTTCGGTAGCACCGAGGACTGCGTCGAGTCGGCGGTGGCCGGCCGGGTCGTCCGCGACGAGGGGATCTGGTCCGGTGCCTGAGGGGCCAGTTCCTGAGGGGCCAGATCCTCTCCGGGTGATGGTGCCCGGCGAGGCGACCGGCGAGGTCCTGCGCCTCGACGAGCCGCTCAGCTTCTGGGGCGGCACCGACCCGGCGTCCGGCCGCATCATCGATCGGCGTCACCCGCAGGTGGGCGAATCGATCACCGGTCGGGTGCTGGCCATGCCGTTCGGCAGGGGGTCCAGCTCGGGGAGCAGCGCCCTGTGCGAGGCGGTCCGCTCCGGGACCGGCCCGGCGGCCATCCTGATGGGCGAGCCGGACGAGATCATCGCCCTCGGGGCCATCGTGGCCGACGAGGTCTACGGCACCGGTTTCCCCGTCGTCGTGATCCCGGCCGATGGCTTCGACGGGCTGGTCACCGGTACCCGGGTCCGCGTCGACGTCGATGGGAGCGTCACCCCGGCCTGACGACTTGGGGACCTGGCTCAGGCCCTGACGGCGTACTCCAGCAGGCGCCCGTAGAGGGGGCGGGCCGCGTCCACCACCGGCCGGACGTGCTCCGGTGGCGGCTCGGTGCTCGGCACGCCCGCCTCGAAGCCGGTGGTGCGGTGCGTGCTGGCGTACCAGTGCTCGGCCCACACCCCGTCCTCGGGCTTGGGGCCGGCGGGCCACGACAGCATGGCCGGGTCGAAGTCCAGCCCGAGTCGGTCGCACAGCAGGCGCAGGATCCGCTCCGGTGCGGCCAGCAGGTCGGCGGAGTCGACCACCAGCGGCGTGTCGCCGACGGCCAGGCTGGCGTCGAGCAGCTCCACCTGGATGGGCAGGCCGGTGTCGGCCACGTTCACGTCGGGCACGTTCCGGGCGAACGAGGTGACGACGCGTTCCGGGTCCCGGATGAGGAGCAGGTTGCGGCACTCGGCGAGGAACGCCCGATCGAGGTCCACGAAGTGCTGGGCCATCTGCTTGAAGAACACGACCGGCGTGGGGTGGTCGCCGAGGATCACGTCGCGCACCACGGCCTCGCCGTCGGGGTCCTGGCTGGCCAGGACGTCGTCCCGACCCGGGTGCTCCCTGCCGGTGACCCGCAGGTAGTGGGCGTAGATGGGCTCGTCGACCACGGTCGTGTCGGCCCGCTGCCGGAACGCGTACATGAACGACGTCGAGATGTTCCTCGGCCCCGACCAGCAGTTGATGCGCAGCGTCATGGGAACAGGGTCATGGCAACAGGGTCATGGCGGCGGTGTCAGGGGGGAGGCGGGTCGGCGTGGTCAGCCGGCCACGTCGGCCTCGACGGCGTCCTGATACCGCTCGCGCAGGCGGGCGGTGGTGCGACCGGGCCGGCCGTCGCCGATGGTCCGGCCGTCGACCGACACCACCGGGGTCAGGCCCCCGAACGTGCCGGTCACGAACGCCTCGTCGGCCGAGTACACGTCGGTCAACGAGAAGGGCTTCTCGTGGGCCGAAAGCCCCAGGTCGGGTGCCACCTCGAGGACGACCTGGCGGGTGATGCCGTTCAGGTTGTAGTGCCCGGTCGACGTCCACACCCCGCCGTCGCGCACCACGAAGAAGTTGGTGGCGTTGCAGGTGGCCACGGCGCCGGTCGGGTCCAGCATCAGCGCCTCGTCGGCACCGGCCTCCACCGCCTGGATGAGGGCGATGACCTCGTGCAGCTTGGAGTGGCAGTTCAGCCGCTGGTCGAGCGTGTCGGGCGGCGGACGTCGGACGGTCGCCGTGAACAGGGTGATGCCGGCGTCCAGCACCGCCGGGTCGGCCGCCTTGTGCTCGGCGATGATGACCACGTTCGGCCCGCCCACGCAGTTCGACGGGTGCTGCGACGGCGTCTTCTTGTCGCCGCGGGTCACCATGAGCCGTACGTGGACGTCGTCGTGCATGTCGTTGTGGTCCACGGTGGCCTGCAGCGCTCCGGCCACCTCGTCGCGGGTCATGCCGAGGTCGATGCCGGTGGCCGCCAGCCCGGCGAACAGCCGGTCCAGGTGCCGGTCCAGGAAGGCGAACCGTCCGTGGTGGAGCCGCAGCCCCTCCCAGACGCCGTCGCCGACGAGGAAGCCGCTGTCGAACACCGACACCTTCGCCTCGTGGCGGGGGAAGAACTCGCCGTTGATCCAGATCTCGACCGTCTCGTTTCGCTCGTCGGCCAGTGCCTGGTGGGTGCTGCGGGTCTCAGGGGTCACGGCGGCGATGGTAGCGACAGGCGTGGGGTACCGATCAGCCGGTCGGCTACCCTGCCTGCTGCCCCCAACGGGAGCCCAACGCGCCGGGCCCTTCGGCCCTGCCTCCCGGTCCTGCCCCTTTGCCGACGACGCCAAACGGAGCATTCGTGTCAACCCACGCCCTCACGACGAAGTCCGCGAAGAGGCTCGCGGCCGTCGACCGGTTCCTCACCTTCATCAGGGTCTTCCTGGTGGCGTTGATCGTGGTCGGCCTGCTCGCCTTCATCTGGCAGCAGGTCGACGCCGACAACCCCTTCGCCCGTTGGCGCAATCCGGACGCCCGGGGCCTGACGGGCGACCAGTTCAAGGGCCTTCTCATCTCGGGCCTCTCGCAGGGGTCGATGTACGGCCTGATCGCCCTCGGCTACTCGATGGTCTACGGCGTCCTCGGCTTCATCAACTTCGCCCACGGCGAGGTGTTCATGGTCGGCGCCATGACCGGGTTCATCGCCTCGGAGAAGTTCGCCGCCAACGGCATGTGGGAGCAGAACTTCATCCTCTGCCTGCTGCTGATCGTCCTCCTGGCGGTGTTCTTCTCGACGTTCACCGCCGTGCTGATGGAGCGCATCGCCTACCGGCCGCTGCGCAACTCGCCCCGCCTCATCCCGCTGATCACCTCGATCGGCGTGTCGTTCTTCATCCAGAACTTCGTGCTCGGCCTGTTCGGCCCGGCGTCGAAGAGCTACCCGCGGCTGCCGGAGTGGCTGTCCAAGCAGCGGTCCATCCTGACCTTCGAGATCGCCGGGACGCGCCTGCTGGTGCTGGTCGTGGCCGCCGTCTCCATGGCCGGCCTCTGGTACGTCGTGGAGCGCACCAAGACCGGCAAGGCCATGCGGGCCGTCGCCGAGGACAAGGAGATCGCGTCCCTGATGGGCATCGACGTCAACCGGACCATCGTCACCACGTTCGCCGTGGGCGGCGCGATGGCCGGCATCGGCGGGATCCTGTGGGGCCTGATGTTCCGCTCCGTCACCCACATGACCGGCTTCCTGCCCGGCGTGAAGGCGTTCACCGCAGCGGTGGTGGGCGGCATCGGCAACCTGGGCGGGGCGATGGCCGGCGGCATCTCGCTGGGTTCGGCCGAGTCGATCGCCCCGATGGTCATCCTCGAGCCGCTCGGGGTGCCGGGCGTCTCGCAGCTCAAGGACGCGGTGGCCTTCACCGTGCTGGTCCTCGTGCTCCTGTTCAAGCCCTCCGGCCTGTTCGGAGAGCGCCTGTCGGCGGAGGACCGGGCATGAACGCACGAGCCATGACCCTTCCCCGCTCCGCTGTGGACCAGGACTGGCGCCACGTGCTGCGCTGGGGCCTCATCTGTGGCCTCGCCCTCGTCGGCCTGTGCCTGGTCGGCATGCCCGTGGAGCTCGACAGGCGGGCCCTCATCGAGCGCCACCTGAGCCTCGGCTACCTGTTCGTCCTGCTGGTGCCAGTCGCCATGGGCTGGGTGTCGTCCACCCTGGTAGCCCTCGAGGGCGTCGAGAACCGCCGTCAGGGCCTCTACGACCTGGTCACCGGCTTCCTCGTCGGGCTGATGGGGGGTGGCGTGCTGTCGCTCCTGATGGTGGCCCTCGACGCCTGGAACCTGCGGGACCCGCTCGTCAACTGGAGCCCCCAGCTCTTCCGCTTCCTGACCTATGAGAACGGCATGGGCTTCGGCGCCGCCGCGTGGCTGGCCACCGGCGCCGTCCTCGGCCTGGCCGGTGCCGCGCTGCACGTGGTGCCTGCGGTGGTCCGGCGGACGACGGGCTTCGTGGTGTTCGGCCTGTTCTTCCTGTCGGTGCTCGAGGCGGCCATCTCCGACCTGTCGGAGGGCTTCGGCCTCGAGTCGCTCACCGACTGGCTGTACGCCAAGAAGGGCGGCCTGACCGTCACCTCGACCATCGTGTTCGGCCTGGTCATCGCCGCCGCCTCGCTGGCCACCAGGGGTCGGATCAAGGCGGCCACCGACCGCTACCGCGACATGGAGGGCGTCGAACGCCAGAAGGCGTCGACGATCCTGTTCGTGGTCATCGCCGTGCTGTGCGTGGTCCTTCCGATGTTCCTCGGCAAGATCATGAACGAGTTGCTGGCCAACGTCGGCATCTTCCTGCTGCTGGCCCTCGGCCTGAACATCGTGGTCGGCCTGGCCGGCCTGCTCGACCTCGGCTACGTGGCCTTCTTCGCCGTCGGTGGCTACGCGACCGCCGTGCTGACGTCGCCCAACAGCCCGTGGTTCGCCCCCGAGTTGCACTTCGGCGTGAGCCTGGTGTTCGTGGTGCTGGCCGCCGCCCTGACCGGCCTGCTGATCGGCGCACCGGTCATCCGGATGCGCGGCGACTACCTGGCCATCGTGACGCTCGGCTTCGGTGAGATCATCCGCCTGCTGTTCATGTCGGACTGGCTGGGCCCGTACTTCGGCGGAGCCCAGGGCATCACCAACATCCCTGGCGTCGACCTCGGCTTCGCCACCGTGAAGGGCACCGACCCGAGGTCGGTCTTCTACCTGGTGCTGGTGTTCTGCGCCCTCGCCATCTACACCTCGTGGCGCCTCCAGGCGTCCCGCCTCGGCCGGGCCTGGATGGCCATCCGCGAGGACGAGCAGGTGGCCGAGGCCATGGGCATCAACACGGTGAACGCCAAGCTGATGGCCTTCGTGGTGGGTGCCGTCCTGGCCTCGTTCAGCGGCGCCGTCCTGGCCGCCAAGGTCGGTTCGATCTTCCCGACCTCGTTCATGATCCTGGTGTCGATCATCATCCTCGTCGTCGTGATCGTCGGCGGCATGGGCAACATCGCCGGCGTGCTGGTCGGCTCGTTCGTGCTGATCGGCGTGCTGGGCGGCCCGAAGCAGCCCGGCCTGCTCCAGGAGTTCCAGAACTACAAGCTGCTGATCTACGGCGTGCTGCTGGTCTTCATGATGCTGAAGCGGCCCGAGGGCCTGGTGCCGAGCGCCCGCCGTAGCCGCGAGCTCCACCAGGACGAGTTCCTGCAGGACGCCTGGCTCAAGGGCGACAAGCTCGACGACGAGGACGCTGCCGACGACGGGGCATCCGTGGTTCCGGCCGCGGCGCCAGTGGGCGACGAGGGAGGGGAGGAGGAATGAGCGACCGTCTCCTGGAGATCCGCGACCTGAAGGTCACCTTCGGCGGACTCGACGCCCTCTCGGGCCTGAACTTCCACGTCGACGAGGGCGAGATCGTCAGCGTCATCGGCCCCAACGGCGCCGGCAAGACGACCTTCTTCAACCTCATCTCCGGCCTGGTGGCCCCCACGGAGGGCGAGATCCTCTTCGAGGGTGACTCCATCGTCGGCCTCGATCCGAGCATCGTGACCTCGCTGGGCATCGCCCGGACGTTCCAGAACGTTCGCCTGTTCCCCAACATGACGATCCTCGAGAACGTCATGGTGGCCCAGCACTGCCGGACCAGCCAGCAGGTGTTCGGTGCCCTGTTGCAGACCAAGGCCTTCAAGAAGGAGGAGGCGGAGATCCGCCAGCGGGCCGAGGAGGTCCTCGGCTTCTTCGGCCACCGCCTCGTCGGCTACCGGATGGACCAGCCGGCCTTCGTGCTGTCGTACGCCAACCGGCGCCGCCTGGAGATCGCCCGGGCCATGGCCACCCAGCCCCGCCTGCTGCTGCTCGACGAGCCGGTGGCCGGCATGAACCCCATGGAGACCGCGGAGCTGACCGAGTTGATCGGGCGGCTCCGCACCGAGTGGGGCTTCACCATCGTCATGATCGAGCACGACATGAAGGTGGTGGGCAAGGTCTCGGACCGGGTCGTGGTCCTCGACCACGGCGTGCCCATCGCCCAGGGTTCGTACGAAGAGGTGTCGACCAACCCCGACGTCGTCGAGGCCTACCTGGGCCGTCCCGTGGAGGCCAACAAGTGAGCGACGCCACGCCGACGAACGGCGCTACCCCGCTGCTGGAGTTCCGGCAGGTCAACACCCACTACGGAGCGGTGCACATCCTCAAGGACGTGGACCTGGCCATCTACCCGGGCGAGCTGGTGTGCCTGCTGGGCGGAAACGCCTCGGGCAAGTCGACGACGCTGAAGACCCTGCTGGGCATGGTCACGCCGACGTCCGGCGAGGTGGTGCTCGACGGCGAGGTCGTCAACGACAAGCCGACCAGCTACCGGGTCGTCAACGGCGTCACGATGGTCCCGGAGAACCGTCGGCTCTTCAAGCGCCTCACCGTGAAGGAGAACCTCCAGCTGGGGGCGTACCTCCGCAACGACCGGGACGGCATCGCCGAGGACCTGGAGCGGATCTACGAGCTGTTCCCCCGGGTGAAGGAACGTCTGGCCCAGAAGTCGGGGACGCTCTCGGGCGGCGAGCAGCAGATGGTGGCCATCGGCCGTGCGCTCATGTCGCGGCCGCGGGTCCTGCTGATGGACGAGCCGTCGATGGGCCTCGCTCCGGCGCTGGTGCAGCAGAACTTCGAGCTGATCCAGCAGATCCACGCCGAGGGCATGGCCATCTTCATGGTGGAGCAGAACGCCAACATGGCCCTGTCGATCGCCGATCGGGGCTGGGTGCTCCAGACCGGTCGCGTCGTGCTCGACGACAGCGCCGAGAAGCTGCTGGCCAACCCGGAGCTGCGCGCCTCCTACCTCGGCGAGGGCTGACCCGGGCGGGTCCCGCCGTCCACCCCGAGCGGATCGCCCGGGGAGCGGAGCGTCAGATGATCGCCTTCTCGAGGAAGGGTTCGCCGCGCACGATGCGGTCGTGGCCCATCTCGGACAGGTCGATGGTGCGGTAGGCACCGTGGGTGATGAGCTCGGCCAGCGCCCGGCCCACGCCGGCACTCTGCTGCAGCCCGTGGCCGCTGAAGCCGTTGCAGAAGTAGAAGTTGGGCACGGCGGTCGCCGGTCCGACCACGGCGTTCTGGTCCAGCGTGTTGTAGGCGTAGTGGCCGACCCAACGGTGGGTGACGCCGATCCGTTCGAAGGCGGGGATGCGGTGGACGAGCGCCGGCCAGAGCACCTCCTCCCACTCGGCGTCGCGCACGGCGAAGTCGTCGGGGTCCACGGCCGAGTCGTCGACCGGTGGCGCCCCGGCCAGGTAGTGGGGCGGCTCGGTGCGGACGTGCATGCCGGTGGTGTCGATGGTCAGCGGCAGGGTGGGGCCGTCCAGCGGCTCCCGGCAGTCGAACACCCATGCTCCCCGGATGCGCGGTTCGACGGGCAGCGGCAGGTCGACGAGGTCTGACACCCATCGGGCCCGCGGGCCGGCGCAGTTCACCACCCGGTCGCAGGCCACCGTGGCGCCCGATGCCAGCTCGACGTGTGTCACCCGGTCGCCGGCGTCGTCGGTGCGCAGCCCGACCACCCGGTCGGTGACGTACTCGACGCCGTTGTGGCGGGCACGCTGCTGGAAGCCGCGCATCAGCGAGTAGGCGTCGAGCGTGCCCTCGTGCCGGAGCCCGAGGCTGGCACCGGCCAGGTCGTCGACGTTCAGGTAGCCGAACCGGTCCGCCAACTCGGTGGGGGTCAGCAGCGCCACTTCGGCGCCACACGCCTGCTGGACCTCGTGGTTGGCGCGCAGCACGTCCATGCCGTCATCGGTGGCCAGGAACAGGTAGCCGGTGTCGCGGAACCCCAGCTCGGGCGACTCGCCGTCCACCTGGACGTTTTCGTGGAACGCCGAGATGAACTCGGTGGCGAACATCGACAGGCGGATGTTGACCGGCTGGGAGAACTGGTGGCGGACGCTGGCCTCGGACAGCGTGGTCGAGGCCCGCTGGTAGGTGGGGTCCATCTCGACGACCAGGACCGGCTCGTCGTGGTCCGGGTCCTCGGACAGCCAGTAGGCGAGCGAACTGCCCATGACGGCCCCGCCGACGATGACGGTGCCGTAGCCGGACCGGCTCGGCCCGGTACCGGTCGTGCCGCCGGCGCCGGCCGGGGTCACGTCACGTAGCCCTGGGCGACGTCGTCGGCAGCGGCGTCCGGATCGCGGTCGGCCGGGTCGCCGAGGCCGCCGCCACCCGGCAGCTCCAGGACCAGGGTGTGGCCGAGGGGCACGGCCTGCTTGCCCTTGGCGTCGAACTCGGTGCCGTCGTCGAGGTGGACCGCACCCGGTGCGCCGTCGGCGCCGCCGTGGCGCCCACGGGCCGGGTTGGCCACCCGGTCGAACATGCACGACACGGTGATCCGGTAGCCGCCGGCGGGACCGATCTCGATGACCTGGCCGAGCCCGCCGCGCTGGCGGCCGTCGCCACCCGATCCGGGCCGGAGTTCCTTGCGCCACACGATGACCGGTCCGGCCTGCTCGGTGGCCTCGGCGGGCATGGTGCGCACGCCGCTCGGGAACGCCGTCGAGTTGATGCCGTCGAGTCCCGGCCGGGCTCCGGTGCCGCCGCTGTTGAACATCAGCACCTCGCGGGGCGGCAGTCCGGTGGCCGGATCGGCGGCCCGGGCGCTGACCTGGAAGTTCCACAGGGCGCCGGATCCCTCGGCGGGGACCACGTCCGGGAGCGCCCCGGCGATGGCGCCCAGGCACAGGTCGGTGACGAAGTGCCCGGTGACGTGGCGGACGGCCACCGGCTGCGGGTGCTTGGCGTTGAGGATGCAGCCCTCGGGGGCGCTGACGGTGAAGGCGGCCAGCGACGCCCAGTTGGACGGCATCTCCGGGGCGAGGGCCACGAGCATGGCGTACGAGAAGTAGGCGTGGGCGTAGGTGAGGGGCACGTTGACGCCGTTGGCGCACGTGGGCGACGTGCCGGTGAAGTCGGCGTGGACGTCGGCGTGGCCGTCGTCGTGGGTGACCGTCAGGGTGACGACCAGGTCGATGGTCTCGTTGTAGCCGTCGACCCGCATCTCGTTGGCGTACGTCCCCGGCGGGAGCGCCCGGATGCGTTCCCGGGTGGCGGCCGCCGTGCGGTCGAACACGAACTCGGCCAGGTCCTCGAGGTCGTCGAGGTCGAACTCGTCGAGCATGGCGTGCAGCCGTCGGGCGCCGGTGTCGTTGCACCCGGACAGCGAGTACAGGTCCCCGACCACCTGGCCGGCCTCCCGCACGTTGTGGCGCACGATGTTCAGCAGGTCCTCGTTGACGACTCCCCGATCGGCGAACTTCATGATGGGGACGTACAGGCCCTCCTCGTACACCTCGTTGGCGTCGGGGCCGAAGCCCCGTCCGCCGACGTCGACCACGTGGGCGGTGCAGGCGAAGAACCCGATCAGCGTCCCGTTGCGGAACACCGGATTGACGAGGGTGAAGTCGTGGAGGTGGCCGGTGCCCTTCCACGGGTCGTTGGTGATGTACGAGTCGCCCTCGTGGATGCGGTGCGGGCCGATGTCCTCGATGAAGTTGACGACGGCCGCGGCCATGGTGTTGACGTGGCCGGGGGTGCCGGTCACGGCCTGGGCGATCATGCGTCCCCGGGTGTCGTACACGCCGGCCGACAGGTCGCCGGCTTCGCGCACGCTGGTCGAGAACGCGGTTCGCACCAGCGCCAGCGCCTGTTCCTCGACGATCGAGATGAGGCGGTTCCACATCACCTGGTTTCGCAGCTCGCTCACGACGCCACCTCTCCGCCGGTGGCGGCCTCGTCGGATTCGGACCGGGTCACGAGCAGGCAGCCGTCGGCCTGCATCACGGCCTGCTGGCGGGCCGTGAGGATCGTCGTGGTCTGGGTCTCGACGACGACGGCCGGCCCCACCAGTCGATCGCCGACCGACAGGTCGTCGCGTTCGACGACCGTCGCCTCGACCGTGTCGCCGGTCGACGGGTCGTGCACCGCCCGTCGACGGTCGCCGACGACGTCCCGGACGGCGTCGACCCGCTCCACCCGCTCGACGGCGGGACGGGGGGTGGCGACCCGGACCGACCAGCCGATGGCCTCGACGGCCAGGCCGGAGATGGCCCGTCCGAAGAACTCCTCGTAGGCCTTCTCGAAGCGGTTGGCCAGCAGCTCGCCGCCCATCAGGTCGAACGGGGAGTCGTCGACCGGGACCGGGATCTCCCAGCCCTGCCCGGCGTAGCGCATGTAGGCCCACCGCTCGACCTCGAGGGGCACGTCGGAGGGATCGGCGCCGGTGGAGGCGACGGCCTCGGTGACGAACGTGCGGGCCTCGTCGGCGAGCTCGCCGAGCATCCGGTTCACGGCGTCGTGGTCGAAATGGTCGACGGTGGCGTGATGGCTGCGCAGCGCCTCGTAGGCGAACGGGGCCCGGAGGAAGCCGATTGCGGAGCCGACGCCGGCACCGGGTGGGACCAGCAGCTCGTCCACGTCGAGCTTCTCGCAGAGCCGCCCGGCGTGGATCGGGGCGCCGCCCCCGAAGGCGATCATGGTGAAGGCGGCGACGTCCTTGCCGTTCTCCACGGCGTGGACGCGGGCCGCGTTGGCCATGTTCTCGTCGACGACCTCGGCCACGCCGGCCGCCGCCGTCTCGGCGTCCAGGCCGAGGGGGGAACCGACCGAGTCGGTCAGCGCCGTGCGGGCGGCGGCGTCGTCGAGGTCGATGCCGGGGGCGCCGAACGTGTCGGCCGACAGCCGGCCCAGCACCAGGTTGGCGTCGGTGACCGTCGGCTCGGTGCCGCCCAGGCCGTATGAGGCGGGGCCGGGTTCGGAGCCGGCGCTCAGCGGTCCGACGCGGATCTGGCCGAGCCCGTCGACCGTCGCGATCGACCCGCCGCCGGCACCGATCTCGATCATCTCGATGACCGGGATGGAGATGGGCATGCCCGATCCCCTGGTGAACCGGTGGGTGCGGGCCACCTCGAACGTCTTGGCGGTCCGCGGCGTCTGGTCCTCGATCAGGCAGACCTTGGCCGTGGTGCCGCCCATGTCGTACGAGACGACCCTGTCCAGGCCGTGGCGGGCGGCGATGTCGGCGGCGAAGATGGCGCCACCGGCCGGGCCCGACTCGACCAGGCGGACCGGAAAGCGGGCCGCGGCGTCGACGCCCATGAGGCCGCCGCCCGAATGGATCAGGTACACCGGGCACCGCGCTCCGGAGGCCTGCAGCTCGTCGGCGAGGCGCCGCAGGTAGGTGGCCATGAGGGGCTGCACGTAGGCGTTGGCGCACACCGTGTTGAACCGCTCGAACTCGCGCATCTGCGGCGAGACCTCGGACGAGATCGACACCGCCACGTCCGGCATGCGTTCCAGCAGCAGGTCGCGGAACCGCCGTTCGTGCGAGCCGTCCACGTAGGCGTGGAGGAAGCCGACGGCGATCGACTCGTAGGCGTCCTCGGCGGGCCGGTCGGCCAGCACGTCGACGAGCGCCCGTGCCTCGCCCTCGTCGAAGGTCCGCAGCACCGTGCCGTCGGCGCCGATGCGCTCCCGCAGGACGTGCCGGTCCTTCCGCTCGATGAGCGGCGTGGGCAGCACCAGGTTCAGGTCGTACTGCTCGAACCGGCTCTCGGTCCGCATCTCGATGGTGTCCCGGAAGCCCTCGGTGGTGACGAGCGCGGTGCGGGCACCGGTCCGGCCGATCAGGGCGTTGGTGGCCAGCGTGGTGCCGTGGATGAACGTGTCGAGGTCGGCGAGGTCGGCGCCGGCCTCGGCGGCCACGGTGGCGACGCCGTCGAGGATGCCCCGTTCGGGGGCGTCGTAGGTGGTGAGGACCTTGGTGGAGAACAGCTCGCCGTCGGCTTCGAGGACGACGTCGGTGAAGGTCCCGCCGACGTCGGCTCCAATGCGCAGGGACACGGACGGCCTACCGGTCAGTCGGCGTCGGTCCCCAGCACCTGCTCGAGGCTGGGGAAGGTGGACGGGGGCACGATGTCGACGGTGGCCGACCGCTGCTGGGACAGCATTCCGCCGTCGACCTTGATCACGTCGCCGCTGATGTAGCGGGCGTCGTCCGAGGCCAGGAACAGCGCCGGACCGGCCATGTCGTCCGGGTCGCCGGGGCGGCCCAGCGGGATGTTCTCGCCGCGGAGGCGTCGGGCGTCGGCGTCCATGCCCTCGGTGTCGATCGATCCGGGCATCAGGGCGCACACCCGGATGCCGTAGGGGCCGAGGTCGAGGGCCATGGCCCGCGTCAGGGCCTCGATGCCGCCCTTGGAGGCGTCGTAGGCGGTGAACGAGCGGTGGGCACGGGTCGCCCCACCCGACGACATGTTGATGATCACGCCGTGGCCGGCGGCGGCCATGATGCGGGCCGCCCGGTGCGAGCAGAGGAAGTGCCCGGTCAGGTTGACGTCGATGATGCGACGCCACCAGGCCTCGTCGGCGTCGAAGAAGTGGAGCATCGGGCTGACCATGCCGGCGTTGTTGACCAGCACGTCGACGGTGCCCCAGGCGTCGACGGCGGCGTCGAACATGGCGCCCACCTGGGCGGAGTCGGACACGTCGGCCGGCGTGCCGATGGCCGAGCCGCCCGCGGCGGCGATGGCGGCCACCACCTCGTCGACCCGTTGGGCGTCGACGTCGTTGACGACCACGTGGGCACCCGCTCCGGCGAACCGTTCTGCGATGGCCCGTCCGATGCCCTTGCCGGCGCCGGTGACGACCACCACCTGTCCCTCGTGCGAACCAGCCATGCCAGACGACCCTCCGGGGCGGTGCCTCCGCCGTGCGCGGCAGGCTACTGGTGGGCCCGGTGGTGGGCCGATTCAGACCCGCTCGAAGAAGCGGGTGAACGAATCGACGACGTGGTCGGCCTGGTCGTCGTCCACGTCGAGGTGGGTGACGAATCGCATCGTGGGCGCCCAGTAGGTGGCGAGGATGCCGTCGGCCTTCAGATGGTCGACCAGTGGCCCGTGGACCTCGGTCGGCGGGGTGATCCACAGCATGTTGGTGGCCCGCACCACGTCGAGTCCGACCGTCGGGCCGAGCGGGGCCAGGCCGTCGGCGATGCGTTCGGCCCGTGCGTGGTCCTCGGCGAGGCGCTCCACGTGGTGGTCGAGGGCGTAGAGGCCGGCGGCCGCCAGGTGTCCGGCCTGTCGCATCCCGCCGCCCAGCATCTTTCGCATCCGGTAGGCGCGGCCGATGGAGTCGCGGTCGCCGACCAGGACGCTGCCCACCGGGATGCCCAGGCCCTTGGACAGGCAGAGCGACACCGTGTCGACGTGGGCGGCGTAGGCGTCGATGCCCACGCCCTCGGCGGTCGCTGCGTTGAACAGGCGGGCGCCGTCCATGTGGACCGCCAGGTCGAACTCCCGTGCCGCGGCGGCCAGCGAGGCCACGTGGTCGACCGACTGGACGTGGCCATTGACCGTGTTCTCGAGGCTCAGCAACGTGGTGACGGGGTGGTGCGGGTCGGGTTCCTTGACGGCTTCCCGCACGTCGTCGGGGGAGAAGTGGTTGGTCTCGTCGACCTCGATGGGCCAGGGAATGGCGCTGCCCAGCGCCGCGGTGCCTCCCGCCTCGTTGACGAGGACGTGGGAGGTGCGGCCGATCAGGTACTCGTCGCCCCGGCCGCAGTGACTGAGCACGGCCGTCAGGTTGGACTGGGTTCCCGAGGTGAGGAACAGGCCGGCCTCCTTGCCGGCCAGATCGGCCATGCGGTCCTGGAGGGCGTTGACCGTGGGGTCCTCGCCGTAGACGTCGTCGCCGACCACGGCGGAAGCCATGGCTTCGCGCATGCCCGGCGTGGCCCGCGTGATGGTGTCGCTGCGAAGGTCGGCGCGTACGCCGTCGTCCATCGACAGGTCGGGGGAGGTCGGGGAGAGGGCCACGGCCGCAGGATACGGGTCGGGTGTGCGACGATCTGCGTCCGCCGGACGGCCGTGACGGAGTGAAGGGGAGGTTGTCGATGGGAGAGGGAAGCGGACCGCTGCTGCCGAACGGGGTGGTGGCGCCGATCCTGACGCCGTTCGAGGCCGACGGGTCGGTCTCGCACGGCCGCATGGTCGACCACGCCCGGCGCATGCTCGACGCGGGCTGCGTCGGCCTGGCCGTGTTCGGCACCACCGGCGAGGCACTGTCGGTGGCCACCCGGGAGCGCACCGCGGCGCTCGAGGCCCTCGTCGACGCCGGGATCGACCCGGGCCTACTGGTGGTCGGGACCGGCCTGCCGAACCTGCCGGGCACGGTGCACCTGACCCGCCACGCCGTCGACCTCGGCTGTCGGGCATGCATGGTGCTGCCGCCGTTCTACTTCAAGGATCCGGCCGAGGAGGGACTGCTGCGCCACTACGCGGGGCTCATCGACGCCGTGGACGACGACCGGCTGCGGATCATGCTGTACCACATCCCCCAGGTGGCGGGCGTGGGCATCCCGGTGTCGCTGGCCGCCCGCCTCCGGGTCGAGTTCCCCGACACGGTGGTGGCCGTCAAGGACTCGTCGGGCGACTGGGCCAACACCGAGGCCCTGTTCGCCGTCGACGGCCTGACCGTCTACCCGGGGGCCGAGCTGCCCCTGCTCGACGCCCTGGACCTGGGCGGTCCGGGGTGCATCACGGCGACGGCCAACGTGAGTGCCGGTCCGGTGGCCGAGGTCATCCGCCGCTACGGCGAGGGCGGTCGGGAGGCGGCCGGTCCGTCCATGGAAGCGGCCCGGGCCATCCGCCTGGTCCTGCAGGGCCATCCACCGATCCCGACCATGAAGGGCCTGGTGGCACGCCGCCTCGGCGATCCCACGTGGGCCACCGTGCGGCCGCCGTTCCTGCCCGCCGACGAGGCGGTGGTCAACGCCCTGGACGCGGCCATCGCCGAGGCCGCGGCCGCCTGAGGGGCGGAGGGACCCGACCGGGGGAGGATCCCGCGGCCCAGCGTGTGATGCTGGGGTCATGGGAACCCACCACGACGAGGAACGCATCGGCGTCTTCCTCGACTACGAGAACCTGGCCATCGGCGCCCGCCAGCACCTGGGCATCGACCGCTTCGACTTCGGGCCGATCGCCCGGGCCATGGCCGAGCGGGGGCGGGTCGTGTACCGGCGGGCCTACGCCGACTGGTCCGGCTTTGACGACGACCGTCGCCACCTGGCCCGCCACCAGGTCGAGCTGGTGGAGATCCCGCAGCGGATGGGGGCCAGCCGCAAGAACTCGGCCGACATCAAGATGGTCGTCGACGCCCTGGAGCTGGCCTTCGAACGCGACTACGTGACGACCATCGTGATCTGCACCGGCGACAGCGACTTCACGCCCTTGGTGCAGAAGCTCCGGGAGCTGGACCGGCGGGTGATCGGGATCGGCGTGCGCGATTCGACGTCGAAGCTGCTGCCGCCGGCGTGCGACGAGTTCCTCTACTACGACCGCCTCGAGGGCATCGAGGACGTGGTGGCCGCCAGCCGGGCGCCGAAGAAGGGGAAGGGCGGAGCCGGGAAGGCGAAGGCCGTCGAGGTCGACGACGAGGCACCGGAGGAGTCGCCGCCGCTCGAAGAGCTGGTCATCTCGACGCTGGCCGGCATGCAGGGTTCCGGCGAGGACGTGCGGGCGTCGACGCTGAAGCGGGCCATCACCCGCATCGACCCGACGTTCTCCGAGGCCGACCACGGCTTCCGGGGGTTCGGCGAGCTGCTGCGCCACCTGGCCGACCGCAAGGTGGTCGAGCTGTCGGGCGCCAAGCGCGACCCCGAGGTCGACCTGGTGACCGGCGACGGCCCGGCCCAGGCGGCGTTCGACCTGCTGGCCACGGTGGTGGCGGCCAAGGGGAAGAAGGGCGGGGCGGCGCTGTCGTCGCTGAAGACCGAGATGGTGCGCCGTGACGCCGGCTTCAACGAGCGGGCGCTCGGCTACGGCGGGTTCCTGCAGTTCTGCAAGGCCGC
>JAERSW010000006.1 GCA_016845305.1 Acidimicrobiales bacterium | reverse complement strand
CTGCTCGACCCGAACTTCCACCGGACGGTCGTCCTGATGCTGGAACACGACGACAACGGCGCCCTGGGCGTCGTCCTGAACCGGCCCCGCATGGTGGGCGGGGGCGAGGCGGTCCCCCACTGGGCCGACCGGCTGGCCCACCCGTCCCGCCTCCACTCCGGAGGTCCGGTGTCCGAGGACTCGGTGATCGGGGTGGGTCGTGGGTCCCATGACACTCCCCTGCTGGGGCGCATCGGCGTGGTGGACCTGCACCGAGGACCCGACGAGCTCCCGGGGATCGAGGAGGTTCGCCTGTTCGCCGGCTACGCCGGGTGGACGGGCGGCCAGTTGGACGCCGAGCTCATGGCCGGCGGCTGGATCGTGGCCGACGCCCGGGAGGCCGACGTGCTGTCGCCCGACCCGGAGGGCCTGTGGCGGGCCGTCCTGGCCCGTCAGGACGGGATGACGGCCCTGCTGGCCGACTACCCGGACGATCCCACGGCCAACTGAAGAGCGCCTCCGAGAAGAGGCCCGTTCCCTGAAGGAGCCGGTTCTCAGAAGAAGGCCGGCGACCGGGCGCGGGTCAGGCCCGGATCTCGACCGGCGTGCCCAGCGGTAGCCGGGCGAGGCGGGCCACCACCTCGTCGTGGACCCGGATGCAACCCAGGGACACGGCGTCGCCCAGCACCGACGGGTCGTTGGTGCCGTGGATGGCCACCGCCGGATCCCCGCCGTCCACCAGGTCCAGCACGTCGGAGAAGCCCGACGTCCCCACGATCCACGCCCCGAACAGGGTGTCGGGGTCGGCCTGCTCCTCGACGTGGTTGACGGCGAAGCGTCCGGTGGGCGTCGGCGTGTCCTCGGCACCCACCGCAACCGCACCCTCGGCCACCAGGTGGCCGTCCTCCCAGGCCCACAGTCGCCGCTCCGACAGGTCGACGTGGACCACGGCGTCGTGGCTGCTCAGCGACACGTCGGCCCGACGGACCCACCCGGTCGTCCCGTTGGGGCGGACCGGGAGGTCGACCAGCAACCAGTCGCCGTGGTCCTCCAGTACCAGGAGGGTGCGGTCGCCGTCGTAGGGGCCGGGATGATCGAGGCGCCACCACACCTCGGCGTCGTCGGGCGACCGGTAGGTGGCCAGGTGGTCGCCCACGGGGCGGGCCGCGGTGAACGGGGACCGCACCGACGGAATCGTGGTCGGCGTCGTGGTCGCCGCGGCTTCTCCCGCGTTCTCCGTGTCGGCCTCGGGACCAGCCGGATCGGAGCTGGTTGTCGACGGGAGGGTGGTCGTCGGGGCGGCCGTCACGGGCTCGGTGGTGGAGGGTGCCGGGCCGAGCCGGACCATGGTCGCGGCGTCGTGCACCTCTCCCCCGTCGGCCCCGGTGCCGCCACAGCCCGCAGCCAACCCGAGCAGGTAGGCCCCGAGGCAGCAGGCCCGGCCGAGGGATCCCGGCCCCCGCACCGCCCGCCGGCGTCCCATCTCCGGGCTCTGGAGGCTCAGGCGGCGCCGGCTCGGACCTTGGTCCGACCGGTCGACTCGGGGCCCAATAGCGTGGGGAGGAAGTACGGAGGCACCGGCGGCACGGCGATACCCGCCTCCCCGGCCCGTCCCAGGAGGTGGACCAGCACCTCGGCCAGGGCACGGGTGTCGTCCAGTGCCCGGTGTGCGTGGGAGAGGTCCACGCCCAGTGCCTCGGCGAGGGCGCCGAGACGACCGGGCAGGCCGAGGGCACGGGCCAGGCCCAACGTGTCGAGTGCGTCGAGTCCCATCGGACCGAACCGCTGGAGCGCGTCCCACTCGGCGTTCAGGAAGCCGACGTCGAATGGCGCGTTGTGGGCCACGGGGATCCGTCCCTCGAGATGGCCGACCAGGTCGCCGGCCACGTCGCCGAAGGTGGGCGCGCCCGCCACGTCGTCCCGGGTGATGCCGTGGATGCGGGTCGGGCCGACGTCGGCGACGCCCGGGTCCAGCAGGGTGGTCCACTCGCCGGTGATCCGTCCGTCGTCCACGTGCACCACGGCGATCTCCAGGATCCGGCAGTTCTTGGCATCGAGCCCCGTGGTCTCCACGTCGAGGCAGGCATACCCGGGAGCGGCGTCTGGCACGGGGGGAACGTAGCCGCCGGGTGCGACCCTCCCCGACCCGGTCCACCTACGCTCCGCCGATGCCCGACCCGCTGCCGACGACCTCCGAGCGGGCACCCGCCGTCGATCGGGCCGCCGTCCAGCGGCGCACGCTGCGGACCCTGATGGGTGGCATCGTCCCCGGTGGGGCCGCCATGAGCAGCGCCTACAGCTCGGCGGCCATCCTCGGTGAGGAGCTCTCGGGCAGCGAGACCCTCGGCGGGGTCGCCGCCTCGTGCATGACCATGGGTGCCGCCCTCAGCGCCATCCCCCTGGCCCGCTTCATGGCCACCCGGGGTCGACGTCCCGGCATCGCCGGCGGCTACGCCATGGCCATGGGTGGCGCCGTGCTCAGCCTGCTGGCCGCCCTCTCCGGGTGGTACCTCCTGCTGCCGGCCGGGATCCTCTGCGTGGGCCTCGGCTACTCGGCCAACATGGCGGCCCGCTTCGCGGCGGCCGACCTGGCCGACGAGCCGGGCCGGGCCATCGGCAACCTCATCTGGGCCTCCGCCCTGGGATCGGTCCTCGGTCCCACGCTCGGCTTCGGCCCGGCACGGAGGTTCGCCACGTCCATCGGCCTCGACGAGCTGGCCGGCCCCTACCTGATGTCGTTGGTCCTGTTCGGGGTGGCCGCCATGGTCGTCGGCACGTACCTCCGTCCCGACCCGCTGGAGGTCTCCGGTGGCCTCGGTCGGTCCGGGTCAGAGGAACGCCCGCCGCTGCGCTCGTTCGTGCGCCCCGTCCTCCGGTCACGGGACGGCCTGCTGGCCGTCGGCTCGATGATGACCGGGCACATCGTGATGGTGGGCGTCATGACCATGATGCCGCTGCACCTCCGGTCGGGCGGCCACGACCTGTCGGTGGTCGGCTACGTCATCTCGCTCCACATCATCGGGATGTACGCCTTCTCCCCCATCGTGGGTCGCCTCGCCGACCGGATCGGCGCCCGCAGCCTCATCGCCGTCGGCGGCGTGCTCCTGGCCATCGGCGCCGAGGTGGCGGCCCACAACGAGGCCCACGAGTCCTTCGGGGCGTTCCTCGGGATGTTCCTCATCGGGATCGGGTGGAGCTGTGGGCTCGTGGCCTCCTCGGCGCTGATCGTGCGCACCTTCACCGGCGACGACAAGGTGGGGATCCAGGGCCTGGCCGACATGTGCATGACGGGAGCGGGTGCCAGCGCCGGGATGGTGGCCGGCTTCACCATGGCCGCCACCGGGTTCCACCACCTCAGCCACGCCGCCATGGTCATCGGCCTGCTGCCGCCGCTGGCCGTGGTCGTCGCCCGGGTCGGACGACGTCGGAGCGGCGCCCCGGGGCGGGGCTGACCGACCGGTCCCGACTACCGTCCGGGCTCCGGGCGGACCGTCCCGGACGTCGGGGAAGGGACAGGACGGGTGCCGGGACCACTGGACGGCTATCGGATCGTCGACCTGAGCCAGATCGTGAGCGGCCCGTTCGCCACCCTGCTGCTCTCGGACCAGGGCGCCGAGGTGGTCAAGGTCGAGCCGGTGGTGGGGCGTGACGTCACCCGGCGCGAGCAGTTCGCCAGCGGCGGCCTGTCGGCGTTCTACATGAACGGCAACCGGGGCAAGCGCTGCGTGTCCGTCGACCTGACCCGTCCCGAGGGACGCCAGGTCGTTCTCGACCTGGCCACCGACGCCGACGTGTTCGTCCAGAACTTCCGCCCCGGGGCGTGTGACCGGCTCGGCGTCGGCTACGACGACGTCCGGGCCGTGAATCCCGACGTCGTGTACGTCTCCATCAGCGGGTTCGGCCCCGACGGGCCGGATGCCGATCGGCCGGTGCTGGACCCCGTCATCCAGGGCCTGACCGGCATGGTGGCCTACCAGGTCAACCCCGAGATCCCCTTCCCCGACCTGGTCCGCAACATCGTGTGCGACAAGACCACGGCCCTGACCGTGGCCCAGGCCACCACCGCGGCGCTGCTGGCCCGGGAACGGGGCGCCGGCGGGCAGCACGTCGAGGTGCCGATGCTGGACTCGGCCCTGGCCTTCTTCTGGAACGACGGGATGGTCGACCTGACCTACCCGGGTGACGACGTGACCTTCGGCCGGACGCTCGCCGAGGTGTACCGGCTGACCCAGTGCGCCGACGGGCAGGTCGTCTACTTCGCCGCCTCCACCGCCCACCTCCGCGGGGTGAGCCGGGCGTGCGGACACCCGGAGTGGGCCGAGGATCCTCGCTACACCCTCGAGGGCTTCCTCGAGGATCCGCAGAACCACGCCGACTTCGGGGCGATGACGGCCGACGCCTTCGCCGGGATCACCGTGGCCGACGCCCTGGCGGGGCTACGGGAGGCCGACGTGCCGAGCGGGCCAATCCTCGAGAAGGCCGACGTGCTGGAGCACCCGCAGGTGGTGCACAACGGTTCCGTGGTCACCTGGGAACACCCGGACGCCGGCACGGTCCGCAGCGCCCGACCGGGGGCCCGGTTCTCAGCCACCCCGGTGGAGATGCGGCTCTCGGCTTCGCACCAGGGCGCCGACAACGACGAGGTCCTGGCCGGGATCGGACGGTCTCCTGACGAGGTCGCCCGTCTGCGGTCCGAGGGGATCATCGGCTGACCGGCCTCCTCCCGCCCGAATTCTGGGGATCGGGTCGGGGGTCAGGGCCCGGGGCTAGCGTCCGGCCATGGACGTCATCCCCGCCTCGCACCGAGACCTGTTCGACCTGCCCGCCGTGTGGCACGTGGCCACCATCGGACCGGACGGGGCGCCCCACGTGTCGCCCGTGTGGGCCACGTTCGACGGCACCCACGTCCGCTTTCCCCATGCCGAGGGCCGCCAGAAGTGGCGGAACCTGTGCGCGGACGACCGCGTCGCCCTGTCGGCCGTGGACCCGTCGAACGACGAGCGCTACCTCGAGGTCCGGGGGCGGGTGGTGGCCTGGGAGAAGGACGGGGCACTCGAACTGCTGGATTCCATGGCGCACAAGTACCGTGGCGAGGACGAGTTTCCCCGGGAGAACGCCGCACCGCTGGACCGGCGGTGCACCGCGGTGGTCGAACCACTGCACTGCACCTCGATGGGATGACGCCATGAACGATCACGCACCAACCACACCACCCAGCCCACTCTTCTGGTTCCTCGACGCCTTCCGCCGCTACGCGGAGTTCGGCGGTCGAAGCCGCCGTTCCGCCTACTGGTGGTTCTTCCTCCTCCAGTTCATTCTCCAGTTCCTCCTCGGACTCCTCCTCCCGGTGCTGGCCACCCTGCACTGGATCGTCAGCCTGCTGCCCGGGATCGCCGTGGCGACCCGCCGCCTGCACGACACCGACCGGTCGGGTTGGTGGTGGTTGATCAACCTGATTCCGATCCTCGGCCAGATCGTCTTCGTCGTCTTCCTCGCCAGTGATGGGACGAGGGGTGCCAACCGGTACGGACCGGACCCGAAGACCGGGGAGGCCGAGCCGGTGATGGGCGGCTTCTGCTCGTCGTGCGGGACTGCCGTGGACGTCGACGCGGCGTTCTGCGGCACCTGCGGCGCCCGCCGCGGCTGAGAGCGCTCGCTTCTCCAGCTTCCCCGGGGGCGCTCCCTAGGCGGACAGCACGCAGTCGTCGAGGCCGGCGCAGGCCTCGCTGCCCTGGAGCAGCCGCAGCACGTCGCAGGAGGCCACGTCGGTGGCCGGGCTCCGCGGGCTGTCCCAGTACTGGACCACGTCGTCCTCGCTGAGGCTGATCTCGGCCCCCATCCGGTCGAGGACGGCGCCCATCTCGTCGCGGAGGGCGTACTCGACCCGGTAGCTCCCGCCGCCGAGCACCGCCGGGATCCGGAGGAGGACCTCCCAGCCGCCGTCCGACGGGCCCATCACCTCGCAGGTCCCCAGTTCCTCCGACGCCGGTGGCTCGGTGGTGGGAGCCGTCGTGGAGGGTTCGGTGGTGGTCGGGCCCGTGGTGGTGGGCACGGTCGTCGTGGGAGGAGTCGACGTCGGCGCCGCGGTGGGTGCCGGAGTGGTCGCCGGAGCCGACGAGGGAGCGGCCCCCGGGCTGCCACAGGCCATGGACACGAGGACGAGGGCGGTCGTCGCGATCGTCGGTGTTCCTCGCTGCATCGGTCGAGTCTCCCAGAGCGCATCCCCCGCGATCGGTAGCGTGCGCCGATGTCCGACACGCGGTCCCCGGGCGGGTTCCTGGGCTGGCGGATGGTGCTGCTGGCCGGCCTCGTCGGGACGATGACCGGCCCGGGCCAGTCGATCGGCGTCTCCGCGTTCCGGTCCGCGATGGTGGACGACCTCGGGACCACTGACACGGCCCTGTCGACCGCGTACATGGTGGGGACGTTGGCCGCCTCGTCGTTCCTGCCCGGGGTGGGTCGGTGGATCGACCGGGTCGGCGTGCGGCGAGCCACGACGGTGGTGGCGGCCGCCTTCGCCGTGGCGCTGACCCACATGTCGCTGGTGTCGCACGTGGTCTGGCTGGCCGTCGGCTTCCTGGGCATCCGGATGCTCGGCCAGGGCGCGCTCTCGCTGGTGTCGACGGTGGCCGTCACCCACTGGTTCCGCCGGCGCCGCGGCCTGGCCCTCGGCGTGAAGATGACCCTGATGGCCGGCGGGATGTCGGTGGTGCCGGTCCTGCTGTCACTCGGCGTCCGGGAACTCGGATGGCGGTGGACCTGGGTGGCGGCCGCCGGCGTCGTGCTGGCGGTCGTGGTGCCCGTGGCCCGCTTCGGCCTCGTGGACCGCCCCGAGGACGTCGGCCAGCATCCCGACGGCCAGCACCCCGAAGGCCTGCCGTTCGGCGGCACGGAGGTCAGGGAACCCGCCAGCGAGGTCGCCGCTGCCGATGTCGGGGCGTTCCCGCGGCGGCAGGTCATGACCTCGTCGGCGTTCCTGGTCCTCGGCTCGGTGACGGTGGCCAACGGCCTGCTGGTGACCGGGATGGTCTTCCACCAGACGAACGTGCTCGGCGAGCTCGGCTACTCGGAGGCCCGGGCGGCGGCCATGTTCCTCCCGCAGGCGATCGGGGCGGTGGCCGGTGGCCTGGCCTTCGGCTGGTTGAGCGACCGGCGGGTCCGGGCCCTCATGCCCGCGGCCGTCGCCGCCGTGCTGGCCGCGACCTGCCTGGCCGGCGGGCAGGGGGCGTCCGGGGTCGAGGTCTGGACCTACTCCGTGCTGGTCGGCCTCTGCACCGGAGGCGGAGCGGCGGTCAACGCCACGCTCCTCCCCCACCTGTTCGGCGTGCGTTCCATCGGCGCCGTGTCCGGCCTGATGCAGTTCGTGTCGGTGGTCAGCTCGTCGTTGGGCGCGCTGGCCTTCTCGGTGGGCGCCGACGTCTTCGGTGGCTACCGCCCGGCCCTCACGGCCTTCGCCGTGTGGCCGGCGGCCGTGACGGTGCTGGCCATCCTCCGCCCGCCACGGCCCCTGACGACGGTCGCCTGACCGTCCGGCCGTGACGGGAGTAGGCCCGGTCAGTCGGCCATCTCGTCCCGGATCTCCATCACGGTGCCCATGTCGACGATCGGCCGGACCTGCGCCGAGCCGGAGTCGATGATCGGGAAGAACCCCTGGATGATCTGAGTGGCCTCGTCGGCGTCGACCACGGCGAACAGGGTGGGGCTGAGGGGTTCGCCCCACACACCGATCACCTCGTTGACGTGCTCGGTCAGGTTCTCCACAAGGGCCCCGAAGGTCCTCGCCGCGGTGACGGACGAGGACGAGTCAAACAGGTCCGGGGGGGGCGACAAGCGGCCGGCGGACCACCCGGACCCGCCAGCCGTGGGAGCGACGCCGTGGTCAGGCGTTGGCTTCGGCGCGGGCCTTCAGCATGGCGGCGAAGTCGCCGACGGGTCGCACCTTCGCCGTGCCGGCGTCGATGATCGGGAACATGCCCTGGAAGACCTGGGCGGCGTCGTCGGCGTCGACCACGAAGAAGAAGTCATGGCCGGGCGGGTCCACCCAAGCGCCGATGACCTCGTTGACGTGCTCGGTCAGGGTGTCCATCACGGCGCCGAAGGTGACGGCCATGGTGGCGTCGTCCTTCGCCGGGCACGTGTGCTCGTCGTGGCTGTGGGTGATGTGGAACAACATGGTCCCGCCTGCTTTCTGTCGTGACCCTTGGGGCTTCCGCATCGACAGTAACCCGCGGGCCGCGGACCGGGTCAGAAGGCGAAGTACAGGAACGGGGCGACGCCGTCGGGGCCGAGGGCGTCGAGCAGGACGAACGCCACGGCCAGGCCCGCCGCCTGCACCACCACCGGGAGGCGGGCGGCACGGTCCCACCAGGCGTCGAAGCGGCCCGTCGGCCACAGTTGCGTGACGGCCCCCACCAGCAGTAGGGCCACCACCCCCCTGCCGACCGAGGGAGCGGAGGCCCACGACCCTCCAAGGGCGGCGAACACGTCGAACGCCCGGTCGAGGTCCACCGCCCGGAAGAACACCCACGCCGCGCACACCACGTGGAAGACCAGCAGGCCCCGCACCACCCGTCCGGCCCGCGACGCCCCGGGATCCGGCCCCAGGCCGGGGACGAGCCGCTCGGCGACCAGGCCCACGCCGTGGATGGCCCCCCACAGCACGAACGTCCAGCCGGCCCCGTGCCACAGCCCGCCGAGGAGCATGGTGGCCAGGAGGTTGCGGGCCGTCCGGGCACGCCCGCCACGGTTCCCGCCGAGGCCGATGTACAGGTAGTCCCGCAGCCACGAGCTGAGGCTGATGTGCCAGCGACGCCAGAAGTCCTGGAGGCTGAGCGCCCGGTACGGCTGGTCGAAGTTGGCCGGGAACCGGAAGCCGAGCAGCAGCGCGATGCCGATGGCGATGTCGCTGTAGCCGCTGAAGTCCCCGTAGATCTGGAAGGCGTAGCCGTACACGGCGAGCAGGGTCTCCAGCCCGGTGGCCCCGCCCGGGTCGGCGAACACCCCGTCGACCAGCTGGGCGCCCAGCACGTCGGCCAGCACCACCTTCTTGAACAGGCCGCCAATGATGAGCCGTCCGGCCCGGCCGGTCTCCAGCGGCGCCCGGTCGTCGGTGGACAGCTGGGCCAGGAAGTCGCGGGCCCGGACGATGGGACCGGCCACCAGCTGCGGGAAGAACCCGACGAAGAGGGCGAAGTCCAGCAGGCGGTCGGTGGGCGCCAGCACCCGGCGGTACACGTCGATCGTGTACGACATCGTCTGGAACGTGTAGAAGCTGATGCCCACCGGGAGGATGATCCGCAGCGGCCCGGCCGACACGTCCATCCCGAGGCCGCCGAGCAGGTCGACGAACGAGTCGACGAAGAACCCGGCGTACTTGAAGACGGCCAGCATGCCGAGGTTCGTGCCGAGGCTGACCCACAGCCACAGGCGACGCCGGCGTGGGTCGTCGCAGGCGTGGATGGCCCGGCCCGCCGTGAAGTCGACGATGGTGGAGATCCAGATCAGCGACAGGAACCGCCAGTCCCACCAGCCGTAGAAGACGGCGCTGGCCACCACCATTGAGGCCTTCCAGGCCGTGGGGCGCTCCAGGAGCACCGTGTGGACGGCGAGGACCAGCGCCAGGAAGATGGCGAAGGTGACGGTCGGGAACAGCATGGGCCCGCCGAGTCTGCCACCCGTCCCGTTCCCGGAACGCCCCGTGCGCACCCCCGGCGCGCCCAGCCCGGGGACGGGCCCCCGGTACGATCCGGAGCGCATGAGCCCCGAGCTGCCCGAGGGCGACCTCGACCACCTCGTCGCCCGTTCGGGGATCCGGCGGGTGCACGTCCTGGCGTGGCGGGACCTCGACGACGGCGAGGCCGGCGGCTCGGAGTTACACCTCCACGAGGTGTGTCGCCGGTGGGCGGACGCCGGCCTGGACGTCCGGATCCGCACCTCGGCGGTTCCGGGGAGCCCCGACAGCGTGGAGCGCGACGGCTACCGGGTGATACGCCGGGCCGGCCGCTACCAGGTGTTCCCCCGGGCGGTCCTCGCCGAGTTGCTGCGCCGCCAGGGCCCCCGAGACGCCCTGGTCGAGGTCTGGAATGGCGTGCCGTTCCTGTCGCCGCTGTGGGCCCGGGGTCCCCGCATGGTCGTCCAGCACCACGACCACGCCGCCATGTGGCCGCTGGTCATCTCCTCGCCCCTGCTGGCCCGGATGGGATCCGCCGTCGAGCACCGGCTGGCCCCGCCGCGGTACCGGGGGACGCCCATCGTCACCCTCTCCGAATCGTCGAAGGCCGAACTGGTGGCGGGCCTCGGCCACGATCCCGCCGACGTGCACGTCGTGCCACCTGGGATCCACGAGCGGTTCCGACCCGGCGCACGCCGCGACGACGACCCCGTGGTCCTCTCGGTGGGCCGCCTCACGCCGTCCAAGCGGATCGACGTGCTGCTGCGGGCCGTGGCGGCCGCCCGCACCGAACGGCCGGAGCTGCGCCTCGAGGTGGTGGGCGACGGTCCGGAGGAGCCGGCCCTGCGTCGCCTGGCCAACGACCTGGACCTGGGCGGGGCCGTGGCCTTCCGGGGCCGGATCTCCGACGACGACCTGGTCGCCGCCTACCAGCGGGCCCGCGTGGTGGCCAGCGCATCGATCAGCGAGGGCTGGGGCATGACGCTCACCGAGGCGGCAGCGTGTGGCACGCCGGCCGTGGCCACCGACATCGGTGGCCACCGCGACGCCGTCGAGGACGGACGCTCCGGCCTCCTGGCCGCCTCCGACGACCAGGTGCGGGGTCTGCTGCTCGAGGCCACCGGCCCCCGCTGGGACGGCCTGTCGGCCGGGGCGCTGGCCCACGCCGCCCGCTTCGACTGGGACCGGACGGCCACCGAGGCGTTCCGGGTGCTCGCCGCAACGGCCCAGTCGTGAGGGCCGAGTCGTGAGGGCCGAGCCGTGAGCCACGGCCCGACCACCCGGGCGGCGCGCCTGCAGGTCCTGGCGATCGCCGTCCTGGCCTACGTGCCGCTGCTGCTGAACGACCCCGGACGCGTGGTGGCCGACACGAAGGCGTACCTGTACCTGGATCCCGGACGCCTGCTGGAACGTGCCACGTCGATGTGGCACCCTGAGGTGGGCCTGGGCTCCGTGACCCACCAGAACATCGGCTTCCTGTGGCCCATCGGTCCCTTCTACTGGGTCGCCGACGTGGTGGGCCTCCCCGACTGGCTGGCCCAACGACTCTGGATGGGGAGCATCCTGCTGGCCGCCGGCCTGGGCGTCCGTTGGCTGCTGCGCACCCTCGGCTGGCAGGGCCCGGCGCTGCTGGTCGCCGCGCTGGCCTACATGCTCAGCCCCTACCTCCTGAACTTCCTCCAGTGGGTGTCGCCGATCCTGCTGCCCTGGGCGGCGCTGCCGTGGCTCCTGGGCCTGGCCGACCGGGCGCTGCGGACCGTCGGCTGGCGCCACGCCGGCGCCTTCGGGCTGGTGACCCTCACGGTCGGTGGGGTCAACGCCACGTCGTTGCTGCTGGTGGGCCTCGGGCCGGTGGCGTGGCTGGCCTGGTGTGGCCTCGAGCGTTCCGTGCCGTGGCGGCGGGTCCTCGGCGCGGCCACCCGGATCGGCGTCGCCGTGGCCGCCACCGGGCTCTGGTGGGTGGCCGGCCTGGCCGTCCAGTCCCGTCACGGCCTACCGACCCTGCACCTGACCGAGAACTACCGGGTGGTGTCCGACGCCGCCACGGCGCCCGAACTGTTCCGGGGCCTCGGCTACTGGTACTTCTACGGGCAGGGCCACCTGGGACCGTGGATCGAGTCGGCCACGTCGTACACGCGCTGGGCCCTGCCGCTGAGCTTCGGGCTCCCGCTGCTCGGGCTGGCCGCCGCGGCGCTGGTCCGGTTCCGGCACCGTGGCCACGTGCTGTGCCTGCTGGTCGTGGGGCTGCTGGTCGGCATCGGCGCCCACCCCTACGACGATCCGTCGTTCCTCGGCGGGCTGTTCCGCGACCTGACCCTGACCGACGCCGGCCTGGCGCTGCGCAGCACCGCCCGGGTCCTCCCCCTGGTGGTCCTGGCCACGGCCATCCTGCTGGGCGCCGGTGTGGCCGCGCTCGGGCGCTGGCGGCCCCGCCTGGAGGTGCCGGTGGCCGCCCTGGCCTGCCTGCTGGTCGTGGCCAACCTGTCGCCGGCCTGGACCGGCACCCTGCTGAGCGGCCTGTACCAACGCCCCGAGGACGTCCCGGCCCCATGGACCGACGCGGCCCGCCACCTCGACGCGGGGGGCCTCGATGTAGGGGGCCACGCCACCCGGGTCCTCGTCGTGCCCGGCAGCGACTTCGCCGCCTACCGGTGGGGCCACACCGGCGACCCGGTCCTCCCCGGCCTCATGGACCGGCCGCACGTGGCCCGGGAGCTCATCCCCCAGGGCTCGCCGGCCTCGGCCGAACTGCTGGTGGCCCTCGACCGGGAGATCCAGGAGGACCGCCTCGATCCTGACGGCCTGGCCCCGCTGGCCCGGCTGCTCGGCGTGGGTGACGTGGTGGTCCGCTCCGATCTGCAGTACGAGCGGTACCGGACGCCGCGTCCCGCCGACCTGTGGGCACGACTCGTCGAGGCGCCGGGCTTCGACGCTCCCGTCGCCTTCGGCGACCCCGTGCCCAATGTGGCCGGACCCGAGCGGCCGCTGGTGGACGCCCACACGCTGTCCCGCCCAGACGACCGCCCCGATCCCCCTCCGGTGGCCGTCCTCCCGGTCCTCGATCCACAGCCGATCGTCCGGCTGGCCGACCCGGACCGACCCATCGTGGTGGTGGGCGACGCCGCCGGGATCGTGGCCGCCGCCGGCGAGGGGCTCCTCGTGCCCGGGCGGCCCGTGCTCTTCAGCGCGACCCTCACCGAAGCGGCCGGGCCGGGAGGTCCGGCCATCGGTGCGGGGGCCCTGGTCGTCCTCACCGACACCAACCGGGAACAGGGCCGCCGCTGGGGCACCATCCGGGAGACCCACGGCTACACCGAGCGGGCCGACGAGGACCACGACCCGACCAACCTCGCCGACCAGCCCCTGCGGCCGCTGCCCGGGCACCCCGGAACGCGGACGGTGGCCCTCCAGACGGGCCTGCGGGTCGAGGCCAGCGGCTACGGCAACCCGGTCACCTACACCGCCGGCGACCGTCCCTTCCACGCCGTCGACGGTCGCGACGACACCGCCTGGCTGGTCGGCGGCTTCAGCGACGTCCGGGGCGAGTGGCTGGAACTGGGCCTCGACGAGCCTCGCCCCGTCGAGGCGGTCACGGTGCTGCAGGTAGGAGGCCGGATGGGTGGCCCCGACCAGGACCGCTGGATCACCCGCTTGGCGGTGCACGCCGACGCCGGGGCCACCGTCCACGAGTTGGACGAGGCGTCGCGAACCGCTCCGGGGCAGGTGCTGCAGCTCCCCGGCGAGCCGACCTCCGTCCTCCGCCTGGAGGTCCTGGCCACCGACGTGGGCCCGAGGGACCACTACATCGGCCTGGACGCCGTGGGGTTCGCCGAGGTGGTCGTCCCCGGGGTGGCCGCCGACGAGACGATCCTGCTGCCCACCGACCTGGTCGACGCGGCCCCTGTCGACCACGGAGCCGAGCTGGCCGTGGTGCTGACCCGGGAGAGGGTGGAACCCCGGGACCCCGATCGCCGCGACCCCGAGGTGGCCCTCGACCGGACCTTCGTCCTGCCCTGGGCCCGGACGCTCGCCCTCCGCGGCGAGGCACGGCTCTCCGCCCACGCCGCCGACGCCATCTGGGACCGAGCCACTGACCCGGAGGGGGTACGGGCCACCGCCTCGGGGAGCCTCCGCGGCGACCTCGGGTCCCGACCCCGCTCGGCGTTCGACGGCGACGCCTCGACGGCCTGGCAGTCCCCCATCGACGACTCCCAGGGGGCCTGGCTGGAGGTCGACCTGGGCTCACCCCGGCCCCTCGACGGCCTGCATCTCGTGTCACGGGCCGACGGACTCCACTCGGCGCCCCTGCGAATCCGGGTCATCGCCGATGGGGAGGACCGCGGCTGGGTCGAGGCGCCGGGCACGCTGCGGACCAGCACGGGAACGACGCGGATCGACCTGGACCCGGGCCGCGTCACGGCACGGGTCCTGCGCCTGGAGTTCCCCGAGGTGCGGGAACGCCTGGTCCTGGGGTGGAGCACCGGCGAGCCCGAGGTGATGCCCCTGGGCATCGTGTCCGTCGACACGGACGCTGGCCTCCCACGGGCCACGTTCGATCCGGGCACCTCGACCCCGGGACAGGACGCTGACGGAGCCTGCCGCTCGGACCTGCTGTGGATCGACGGGGCGCCGCTCCCGCTCCGGATCCTCGGCCACCCGGAGGACGCCCGGGCCCGGGAGGCCCTGACCGTCGAGCCCTGCAGCCCGCCCCTGGAACTGTCGGCCGGCGTGCACCGGATCCGGGCCGCCGCGGGCCGCGACACGGGAGTCGACCTGGATCGTCTGGTCCTGGCCCTGGAGATCGGCGCCTCGGGTGCCGACGAGGCTGCCGGAGCCGCCGACACCCGCGCCCTGCCGCAGGTGACGGTGACCGTTGCGGGGCGAACCGACATGGCCCTGGAGATCGGCGCCGGCGACCGTCCCGTCTGGCTGGTCCTCGGCCAGAGCCTGAACGACGGCTGGCACCTGACCGGTCCCGACGGCGACGACCTCGGCCCCCCGTCGCTGGTCGACGGCTACGCCAACGGCTGGCTGGTGGAGCCGTCCCCCGACGGGCCCACCACGTTCACCCTGGAGTGGGAACCCCAGCGCATGGTGCGCCGTGCCCTGCTGGCCTCGCTGCTGGCCGCGCTCGCCTGCCTGGCGGTCGCCGTGCGTGGTCGGCCCGGTGGGCCCCGGCCGTCGGACACCGTGGCACCGGTCGATCCCCGGGGCCGGCACCGGCTCCTGGGTCCCCGTGACAGCGGCCTCCGTGGCAGCATCCTCGTGGGCGTCGCCGCTGGTGCGTTCGCGCTGGCGAACCTGCCGACATGGCCGGTCGCGGCGCCCCTCGTCGGCCTCGTCGCCGGACTCTCGGTCGCCGGGCGGATCCCCCACCGGACGGACGCCATGCTCGGCGCTCTCACGATGACGACCGCCGCGGGCCTGATCGCCATCGAACAGGTCCGCTTCCGCCATCCCCGAGACTTCGTCTGGCCCCAGTTCTTCGACCACCTGCACGTCGTCGGCGTGCTCGCCGTCGTGCTGCTGGCGGCCGCCGCCATCCGGGAGGCGGTGGAGCGGCGAGGCCATTCCGGGCCATCGACCCCGGGTGGGGCCGGCTCCTAGCCGAGGGGCGTGTCGGCCCCCGTCCACAGCCAGGTGACCAACGAGGCGCCCACGGCGACCACCGGCACCGCGGCCACCAGGCCCACCGCCAAGCGTCGCTCCACCCGACCGGAAGCCGACGCCACGAGGCGCGGCGACCACGCCATGGCGGCCAGCACGACCAGCGGCGACGAGTACCGGGCCATCTGCAGGCCGATGTGGCCGTAGTCAGCCCGGTCGGTGAAGTACACGTAGGCCGCGGCGTAGATGGCCACCAGCAGCAGCGCCACGCCCCCTCCCATGAGCGCCCGGGTGGCTCCCCGCAGCCGGCGCAGGTCGTCGCCGTCGAGGCGGGCCAGGGCCACCAGCGTGGCCACCACGAGCAGCCACGGGACGACGGCGGGCAGGTCGGCCTCCCAGAACCCCAGCTGCCGGTACCAGCCCTGGACGTAGTGGCGGTACTCGGTGAGCCAGGTGTCGACGGTGGCCCAGACGAAGCCCGGGAGGTCGCCCAGCAGGCGGTCGCGCTGGACGCCGGGCTGGTAGTCGATCTGCTGGATCATGGTGGTGGTGGCCGCCTGGTAGTTCTCCGACGACCGGGCCAGGGTGGTGGCCAGCCCGACCACCAGGGCGCCCGCACCGACCACTGCCGCCCGTCGCCGTGCCGCGGTCCTGGCCAGGACCCACGAGAGCGGGAACAGCGCCAGGACGAGGAAGTAGGGCGGTTTGGCCAGGGCCAACAGCGCCATCGTGGCCACCAGGGTCCCCCAGCCGAGCTCCTCGTCGGCCTCGACCCGGGTCCACGCCGACGCCGCCACCAGGACCGTCGCGATGGTCAGCCCGTCGGGCGACACCGAGGCGGCCAGCGCCAGGTTCAGCGGCACGAGCGCTGCGGCCACCATCGTCCACCGGAAGGCGGCCGCGGACCGGACCGCCCACCACGCCAGGCCCAGGTAGGCGGCCAGCGACGCCAGCCGACCGGCCCACAGCACCACCAGACCGGGCGCATCGGCGGCCACGGGCACCACCGCGCCCACCGTGGCCGGTAGGTACCCCAGCGGCGTGGACGCCGTGGTGGGTCGGGTGTCGACGAAGACCGACCGGCCGTCCGGGCGGTGGTCCAGCAAGGCCCGGACCGACGTCGGGGTCCACGGGGCGCGGCCCTCCCGGTGGTCGAGGATGATCTGGGCCGTGGCCTCCCGGTGGGCCGCGGGGATGAGCGAGCCGATCCCCTCCCCGGTGTCGCCCGGCTCGAGGTTTCCTCCGGCCATGTCCACGACCCGCGAGAAGTGGGTGAACTCGTCGTAGGCGGTCCACGCCGGCGACAGGACGGCCAGCAGGACGCCGAGGGGCACGCCGACCAGCAGGAGGAGCCGCTGCGGGGTCACCGTCCCAGCGTAGGAGGCGGCTACCTTGCGGGCGTGTCCGGCCCCGACGTCCTCCTCGTCCACGGCTTCGGGACGTCCTTCGAGGCGACCTGGCGGCACAACGGGTGGGTCGATCTGCTCGGCGACGGCGGCCGGACCGTCATCGGCCACGATCTCCTGGGTCACGGCTCTGCGCCCAGGCCCGCCGACCCCGAGGACTACCGGGACCTGGAGGACCGGATCCTCGACGAGCTGCCCGACGAGCCGGTCGACGCCATCGGCTTCTCCGCCGGTGCCATGGCGGTGCTGTGGCTGGCCGCCCACCACCCGCACCGGTTCCAACGGATCGTGGTGGCCGGGGTCGGCCGGAACCTGTTCGAGGAATCCGGTGACCGGGGGCGGCGGATCGCCGAGGCGGTCCGCACCGGCGAGTCCGATGACCCGGAGTTGCGCTACTTCGCCGACCTCCCGGAGGCCGGAGGTGCCGGGGAGAACGATCGGGCCGCGCTGGCCGCCTTCATGAGCCGTCCCGACCGGCGGAGGTTCAGCGCGGAGGTCCTGGCGGGCGTGACCGTGCCGGTGCTGGTGGTGCTGGGTGACCGGGACTTCGCCGGACCGGCCGACCCGCTGGTCGAGGCACTCCCCGACGCCACGCACCGGGAGCTGCGGGGCGTCGACCACTTCGCCACGCCGAAGGACTTCGGCTTCCTCGACGCCGCCCTGGAATTCCTCGACGCACAGGCGTTCTGATCACGGGCAGAAGCCAGCGCCTGTCTCAGTCGGTCCCTGCGGGGTTCCCGAACCGGCCGGTGACGGCGTCGACCACGGCCCGGACGCGCGCCCGACCGGTGTGGTACGGCCCTCGGACGTCGGGCTTCCACCACCCCACCACGTGCTCGAGGGCGACCACCCCGATCCGGAACGCCATGTTGACGGGGCCGAAGTGGGTCCGTAGGAGCAGCAGCGTGTTGCGGACCATCAGGTGGTCGATGACGTCGGCCGGCGTGTTGCTCTCCGGGTTGGCGACCAGCGCACCCCGCACGAGGCCGACCTCCCACCCGGCGGCCCGGGCCCGCAGGCCCAGGTCGGCCTCCTCGCAGTAGGCGAAGTAGCGCTCGTCGAAGACGCCGACCTCCTCGAGACATCCGCGTCGGGCGGCCAGCAGGGTGCCGTGCGGATAGTCGCAGGTCTCCCACCGGACGGACTGGACACCCTCGAGGGGCGCGTCCAGGGGCGGGGCGGCCTCGCCGATGGGGCCGAGCCAGGGCTGGATGCGGGGCACCTCCCCGTCGCCCACGTCGGCCGAGGCCAGGCCCGCTGCCGGCCGGGCCTGGAACTCCCGGACCAGTGCGGCCACCGTCCCCTCGGCGGGCCGGGCGTCGTGCGGCGCCACCAGGCACACCGTTCCGTCGTAGTCGCCGTCGGTGCCGTCCAGCCACCGCTGGAGGCCCACGTTGGCCCCCGGTCCGAAGCCCAGGTTGCCGCCGGCCTCCACGACCGACACCGGGCTCCCGCCCAGGCCGTGGCGGAGCTCCGCCAGTTCCCGGGGAACCGACCCGTTGTCGACCACCGTGACGGTCAGGTCCAGGCTCAGGGCCGCTGTCCTCTCCAGCCCCTGGTCCAGGAACCTCCGGGCCGTCTCGGCGCACGTGGCCCCCCGGTTCCGGTGCACCACCACGAGGTGGACCGGGGTCCTGCTCAGTTGGGGCCTCCGCTCAGCGGAGGGGCGCCGCCGTGGGCGCGATCGGCGCCGGGAGCTGCGTGGCGCCGGAAAGTGCCCGATCCACAGCCGCGGCACAGCTGCGGCCCTCGGCGATGGCCCACACGATCAGCGACTGGCCCCGACCCATGTCGCCGCAGACGTAGACCCCGTCGACGGTGGACAGGTAGTCGTCGTCGCGGACCACGTTGCCGCGACCGTCCAGCTCCACGCCGAGGCCGTCCAGCAGCTCGTTGCGCTCCGGTCCGGTGAAGCCCATGGCCAGGAACACCAGGTCGGCCGGGAAGACCTCCTCGGTGCCCTCGACGGGCTCGAACGACATCCGACCGTCGGCGAACACCTGCTCCACCCGATGGGTCCGCAGTCCGGTGAGGCGCCCGTCGTCGCCGGAGAGGAACTCCGACGTGTTGATGGCGTACTCGCGGGTGCCGCCCTCCTCGTGGGCCGACGACACCCGGTACAGCATCGGCCAGGTCGGCCACGGGTTGGCGTCGGGCCGCTCGTCGGGCGGGCGGGGCATGATCTCGAACTGGTGGACCGACCGGGCGCCCTGGCGCAGCGAGGTCCCGAGGCAGTCGGCGCCGGTGTCGCCACCGCCGATGATGACCACGTCCTTCCCCTCGGCGCTGATGGGTGCCTCGTCCAGGTCGCCCTCCTGGACACGGTTGGCGCCGGGCAGGTACTCCATGGCCTGGTGGACGCCGACGGCCTCACGGCCGGGGATGGGCAGGTCCCGCCACTGGGTGGCGCCACCGGCCAGGACCACGGAGTCGAAATCGGCCCGCAGGTCGTCCACGGAGATGTCCACGCCGACGTTCGTGTTGGTCCGGAACTCGGTGCCCTCGGCCTCCATCTGGGCCAGGCGACGGTCCAGGTGTCGCTTCTCCATCTTGAACTCGGGAATGCCGTAGCGGAGCAGCCCGCCGATGCGGTCGGCCCGCTCGAAGACGACCACCGCGTGTCCGGCCCGGGTGAGCTGCTGGGCAGCGGCCAGCCCGGCCGGCCCGGAGCCGACCACGGCCACCCGACGTCCGGTGTTCTCGGCGGGGATCAGGGGGGTGATCCACCCCTCGTCCCAGGCCCGGTCCACGATGGACACCTCGACCTGCTTGATGGTCACCGCCGGCTCGTTGATGCCGAGCACGCAGGCCGCCTCGCACGGCGCCGGGCAGAGGCGCCCGGTGAACTCCGGGAAGTTGTTGGTGGCGTGGAGGCGGTCGATGGCGTCCCGCCAGTGGCCCCGGTAGGTCAGGTCGTTCCAGTCCGGGATGAGGTTGCCGAGCGGGCAGCCGTGGTTGCAGAACGGGATGCCGCAGTCCATGCAGCGGCTGGCCTGGTCGCGGAGCGACTCCTCCGGGAACGGCTCGTAGACCTCCTTCCAGTCCCGCAGGCGCACCGGCACCGACCGACGGTCGGGCAGGTGCCGGTCCCGCTTCAGGAAGCCGCGTGGATCGCCCATGTGGTGCTCCTCGTCCCTCTCGTCCGGCCTACCGGCGGGTCGAGGCCATGATCGCCTCGGTCTCGTCGATGCCGCTGGCCCGGGCCGCGGCCGCGGCCTCGAGCACCCGCTTGTAGTCGGTGGGCATGACCTTCACGAAGTGGGCGGCCTCGGCCTCCCACGACGCCAGCAGCCGCTCGGCCACCGTGGAGCCCGTCTCGGCCTGGTGGCGGACCAGGAGGTCGTGCAGCCAGGCCCGATCGTCGTCGTCCGGCGCCTCCACGAGGACCATCTCGCGGTTGACGCGGTCCGGGAAGCCGCCGTCCGGGTCGTGGACGAAGGCGATGCCGCCCGACATGCCGGCGGCGAAGTTGCGGCCCGTCGGCCCGAGGACCACGGCCCGCCCGCCGGTCATGTACTCGCAGCCGTGGTCGCCGATGCCCTCCACGACCGCGGTGGCCCCCGAGTTGCGGACGCAGAACCGCTCCCCCACCCGACCGCGGATGAACGCCTCTCCGGAGGTCGCCCCGTACAGGAGGACGTTGCCGGCGATGATCTGCTCCTCGGCGACGAAGGGGGCGTCGGCCGGCGGACGGATGCTGATCCGGCCCCCCGACAGCCCCTTGCCCACGTAGTCGTTGGCGTCGCCCACGAGGCGCAGCGTGATGCCCTTCGGGACGAACGTGCCGAAGCTGTTGCCGGCCGAGCCGTGCAGGTCGATGGAGATGGTGTCGTCGGGCAGGCCACCACCGCCGTAGCGCTTCGTCAGCTCGTAGCCGAGCATCGTGCCCACCGAGCGGTCGACGTTGCCGACCGGCGTGGTGATCTGCACCGGCTGGCCGTCGGACAGCGCCGGGTCGGCCTCGGCGATCAGGGTCCGGTCCAGGATGGCCTCGAGGCCGTGGTCCTGGCCGCCGGTGTTGCGCCGATCGGCGTCGCCGACGTCGGGCACGTGCAGGATCGGGGCCAGGTCCAGGCCGGCGGCCTTCCAGTGGTCGACGGCCTCGCGGACGTCGAGGCACTCGGCCCGGCCGATGGCCTCCTCGAGGCTCCGGAAGCCCAGGGCGGCCAGCAGCTCGCGCACCTCCTCGGCGATGTACTCGAAGAAGTTGACGACGAACTCGGGCCGGCCGGTGAACTTCTTGCGCAGCTCCGGGTTCTGGGTGGCGACGCCCACCGGGCAGGTGTCGAGATGGCAGACCCGCATCATCACGCAGCCCGACACGACCAGCGGCGCCGTGGCGAAGCCGAACTCGTCGCCGCCGAGCAACGCCGCGATGACGACGTCCCGACCGGTCTTCAGCTGACCGTCGACCTGGACCACGATGCGGTCCCGCAGGTCGTTGAGCAGCAGCGTCTGCTGGGTCTCGGCCAGGCCGAGCTCCCACGGGGCGCCGGCGTGCTTGATCGACGTCAGCGGCGAGGCACCGGTGCCGCCGTCGTGGCCGGAGATCAGGACCACGTCGGCGTGGGCCTTGGACACGCCGGCCGCCACCGTGCCGACGCCGACCTCGGCGACCAGCTTGACGTGCACCCGGCTCTCCGGGTTGGCGTTCTTGAGGTCGTAGATGAGCTGGGCCAGGTCCTCGATGGAGTAGATGTCGTGGTGCGGTGGTGGCGAGATGAGGCCCACCCCGGGCGTGGAGTGCCGGGTGCGGGCGATCCACGGGTACACCTTGTGGCCGGGCAGCTGGCCGCCCTCGCCGGGCTTGGCGCCCTGGGCCATCTTGATCTGCAGGTCGTCGCTGTTGACCAGGTACTCGCTGGTCACGCCGAACCGGCCCGAGGCCACCTGCTTGATGGCCGAGCGGCGCAGGTCGCCGTTGGGCTCGGGCGTGAAGCGGTCCGGGTCCTCCCCGCCCTCGCCGGTGTTGGACTTGCCGCCGATCCGGTTCATGGCGATGGCCAGCGTCTCGTGGGCCTCGGCGCTGATCGACCCGTACGACATGGCACCGGTCGAGAAGCGCTTCACGATCTCCGAGACGGGCTCGACCTCGTCGAGGGGCACCGGCGGGCGCAGGTCGTCGCGGAAGCGGAACAGGCCCCGGAGCGTGGCGAGGCGCTCCGACTGGTCGTCGACCAGCGTCGTGTACTCCTTGAAGACGTCGTAGCGGCCCTCGCGGGTGGCGTGCTGCAGCTTGAAGACGGTCTCCGGGTTGAACAGGTGGTACTCGCCCTCGCGGCGCCACTGGTACTCCCCGCCCACCTCGAGGGTGCGGTGCGCCCGTTCCTCCGGGTTGGACGGGAAGGCCAGGGCGTGCCGGGACGCCACCTCGGCGGCCACGACGTCGAGGCCGACCCCGCCGAGGCGGCTCACCGTGCCGGCGAAGCAGTCGTCGACCAGCTCGACGCCCAGACCGATGGCCTCGAAGATCTGGGCGCCGGTGTACGACGCCACCGTCGAGATGCCCATCTTGGACATGATCTTGAGCAGGCCCTGGTCGCACGCCTTGATGACGTTGGTGCGGGCCCTGGCCGGGGTCATGTCCGGCGACAGGCCGTGGAGGCCCTCGGCGACCATGGCGTCGACCGAGGCGAACGCCAGGTATGGGCACACCGCCGAGGCGCCGTAGCCCAGCAGCAGGGCCACGTGGTGCACCTCGCGGCAGTCGCCCGACTCGACCAGCAGGCCGACCCGGGTCCGGCTCTTCTCGCGGATCAGGTGGTGGTGGACGGCGCCGGTGGCCAGCAACGACGGGATGGGCGCCATCGACGCCGTGGCGCCCCGGTCCGACAGGACCAGCAGGGTCACGCCGTCGGCGATCGCCGCGGTGGCCTCGGCCCGCAGGCGGTCCAGGGCCTCGGCCAGGCCGTCGGCACCAAGGTCCACCTCGTAGCGACCGTCCAGGACTCGGGCCGTGAAGCCGTCGGGCCCGTCGGCGTCGCCGATCCCGACGAGGGCGGCCATCTGGTCCTCGGTCAGGACCGGATGGGGCAGGTGCACCTGGCGGCAGCTCTCCGGCGTCGGCTCCAGCAGGTTGCCCTCGGCGCCCACCGTGGTGCAGACCGCCGTGACCAGCTCCTCGCGGATGGCGTCCAGCGGCGGATTGGTGACCTGGGCGAACAGTTGCTGGAAGTAGTCGTACAGGGTGCGGGACTGGTCCGACAGGACGGCCACCGGCGTGTCGGTGCCCATGGACCCGATGGCGCCCTTGGCGTCGCGGGCCATCGGGGCCAGGAGGACCTTGAGCGCCTCGTGGGTGTAGCCGTGGACCTGCTGGTGCTGGACGAGGGTGCCCTCGTCGGTGGCGGAACGCTCCCGGGCCGGCAGGTCGTCGAGGTGGACGAGGTTGCGGTCCAGCCACTCGCGGTACGGGCGGGCCGACTCCAGCCCGGCCTTGACCTCGTCGTCGCGGATGATGCGGCCCTGGGTGGTGTCGATGAGGAACATGCGGCCCGGCTGCAGGCGCCCCTTCTCGACGACCTGGTCGGTGGGCACGTCCACCACGCCGACCTCGCTGGCCATGACCACCAGGTCATCCGCGGTCACCCAGTAGCGGCTGGGGCGCAGGCCGTTGCGGTCCAGCACGGCGCCCATGACGGTGCCGTCGGTGAAGGCGATCGAGGCCGGGCCGTCCCACGGCTCCATCAGCGAGGCGTGGTACTGGTAGAAGGCCCGCCGCTCGTCGGTCATCTCGGCGTGGTTCTCCCACGGCTCCGGGATCATCATGAGGACGGCCTCGGGCAGGGAATAGCCGCCGAGGGTGAGCAGCTCGAGAGCCTCGTCGAAGCCGGCGCTGTCGCTGGCCCCCGGGGTGCAGATCGGGAAGAGCCGGTCCAGGTCGCCGGGGAGCAGGTCGGTGGCCATCAGGGCCTCGCGGGCCCGCATCCAGTTGCGGTTGCCCTGCACCGTGTTGATCTCGCCGTTGTGGGCGACGAAGCGGTACGGGTGGGCCAGCGGCCACGACGGGAACGTGTTGGTCGAGAACCGGGAGTGCACGAGGGCCAGGGCGCTCTCGAGGCGCTCGTCGGTCAGGTCGAGGAAGAAGGCCGACAGCTGGGTGGTGGTCAGCATCCCCTTGTAGACGATGGTCCGGGCCGACAGCGACGGGAAGTAGACGCGGTGCCCACCGCCGGCGGCCGGGTCCCCGGCCGGGCCGCCGACCGCGACCTCGTGCTCGATGCGCTTGCGGGCCACGTAGGCCAGCCGGTCGAGCGCCAGGCCGGAGGGACGGACGCCGTCGGCGTCGGCCGGCCCGGCCACGAAGAGCTGCCGGAAGGTGGGCTCGGCGGCCCGGGCGGCGTTGCCGATCATCGAGTCGTCGACGGGCAGGTCGCGCCAGGCGAGGACCTCGAGGCCCTCCTCGACGCAGATGCGCTCCACCTCGGCGGCGGCCAGGTCGGCCATCGCCTCGTCGCCGGTGGCGTGGACGCCGGGCAGGAAGGCGATCCCGGTGGCGTAGGCGCCCGGCTCGGGCAGGTCGACGCCCCGCTCGTCGCGCAGCACGGTGCGGTAGAAGCCGTCGGGGACCTGGATCAGGAGGCCGGCGCCGTCACCGGTGTTGACCTCGGCACCCAACGCTCCGCGGTGCTGCATCTTGCAGAGCGCCCCGATGCCGAGCTGCACGATCCGGTGGCTGGCCTCGCCCCGTAGGTGGCAGACGAAGTTGACCCCGCAGGCGTCGTGCTCGAAGCGCGGGTCGTAGAGGCCCTGCGGTGCGGGGAAGTCCCGGCTCATGGCGGGGTCCCGGCGGTCCGGGGTGCTGGCGGTGCTGGCTTCGACGTGCATGTCCTCAAGGTCGTCTCCCTGGTGGGGATGGCGGCGGCCATCCGCGGAGATCGCCCGGAGCGTCGTCGGTCGCAAGCGATGGTCGTGGTGCCCAGCCCCGGAGTCTCCGGCGGAGGTCTCCCACGACCCGTGGACCGGCCAGAATAGCGGGATGACGGGATCGCCCCAAGATCGGACGCCCGGAGCCGGGCCCACAGCCGGGCCCACAGACGGGTCAGCCGCCGGAAGCGGTGCGCGTGAGCACGCCCTGGACCTGTGCCGGTACGTGGACGCCTCCCCCAGCCCGTTCCACGCCGTGGCCGAGACGGCACGTCGCCTCGCCGCCGCCGGCTTCACCGAGGTCGGCCTGGACGATCCGCCAGCGACTCCGGGCCGCCACTTCCTGCGGTCGGGCGGGGCGCTGGTGGCGTGGGCCGACGGCGACCGGAGCCCGGACGCCCCCCTGCGGATCGTGGGCGCCCACACCGACAGCCCCAACCTGCGGGTCAAGCCCCGACCCGACCGCAGCGACCACGGGTTCCGCAGGGTCGGCGTCGAGGTCTACGGCGGGGCACTGCTGAACTCGTGGCTCGACCGCGACCTCGGCCTGTCGGGCCGGGTGGTGGTCCGTGACGGCGAGAGCCCGATCGGGAGGACCGTCCTCGTGCGCGACGACCGGCCCATCGCCCGGATCCCCCAGATGGCCATCCACCTGGACCGGGGCGTCAACGAGAAGGGCCTGGTGCTGGACCCCCAGGACGACCTGGCCCCCGTGATGGGCCTCGGCGACGGCGAACCCGGAGCCTTCGAGCGGCGCCTGGCCGAGCTGGTGCGCACCGCGGCGCCCGACCTGGACCTCGGCGCCAGCAACGGCGGAGCAGGAGCAGGCGCGATCCTGGCGTGGGACGTCATGTTCCACGACGTGACACCGGCCTGCCTGGCCGGTGCCGATGGGGAGTTCGTGAGCGCCCCACGCCTCGACGACCTGCTCTCCTGTCACGCCGGGACCGTGGCACTCGTGGACGCCGCCGACGGCGACGGCCCGTGCGTGCCGGTGCTGGCGCTGTTCGACCACGAGGAGGTGGG
>JAERSW010000005.1 GCA_016845305.1 Acidimicrobiales bacterium | reverse complement strand
GCCGTACCCACCACCGCGCCCCCGACCACCACCGAACCCCCGGCGCTCACCGCCTCCTTCCGGGACGTCACCGCCGAGGAGGTCCGGGTGGGCTTCACCTGGATCGACTTCGACGAGGTGAACCGCACCTTCGGCCTGGAGCTCCGTTGGGCCAACTGGCTCCCGGCAATGGAGGCCCTGGTGGCCGACCTCAACAGCCGTGGCGGGATCGGCGGTCGCCGGATCGTGCTGGTCGAGCGGTCCTACCTCCCCGGCGGCTCGGCGTCGGCCGAGCAGGCCTGCCTCGAGCTCACGGCCGACGAGGAGGTCTTCGCCGTCCTCAACGGCTTCCACGGGCCCGGAGCCGAGTCGTCCAACGAGTGCTTCGGCACCCACGGCACGATCCTCGTGGGTGGCCGCCCGTCGGCCGAGCAGCTGGCGCTGGTCGACGCCCCGTGGATCACCGACGAGATGGGCAACGCCCGGCGGGCCGCCTCGTTCGTCCGGCTCCTCGACCGGACCGGAACCCTCGACGACCTCGGGCGCGTTCTCGTCTACGGCACCGGACCCGGCTACGGGCCGGCCGTCGACGCCGCCGTCGACGCCCTCGAGGCCGCCGGCGCACCGGCCCCCATGGTGGCCCGCAACGAGAACGGCGGCGACGAACCGGCGGCCATCGCCCAGCTGGAGGTGGTCCTGGAGCGGGCCCGGGCCGACGAAGTGCAGACCGTGCTGGTGGCCGGGGAGGCCATCCGGGTGCTCGAGTACCTCGTGGGTCGGGCCGACGAGTTCGACCTGCTCGTCCACAACGGCGAATCGGTCGAGCCGTGGAACGCGACCCCGCCGGCCGGCATCGCCGAGGCCGGCCGCATCCTCACCAACACCAGGTTCCGGGAGGCCGACGACGAGGCGATCACCGAATGCCGTCGGGTGGTGGAGGCCGCCGTCGGCCATCCGGTCCGTCCGACCGACGAGCTGGGCCCCGACGAGCGGGACCACTGGTCGGCGCTGACCATCGGATGCCGGACCCTGGCCCTGTTCGCCCAGGTGGCGGACGCCGCAGGCCCGGAGCTCACCAACGACTCGTTCGCCCACGCCGCGGCCACCATGGGCGACGTCCACGTTCCCGGCGAGCGGTTCGCGTCGCTGGGGCCGGACAAGCCCGATGCACGCGACGGCCTCGCCCTGGCCGAGTGGGACCACGCCACCGGGCGCTGGCAGCAGGCCTCCGAGGAGTTCGACCTGGCCGTCCGGGAGGGCTAGGCCAGCTGCAGGGTCTTCCGGGCGTCGGCCGGCGTCTGCAGCCGGGCACCCATCAACTCCACGATCCTCGCCGCCTTGTCCACCAGCTGGGCGTTGGTGGCGAACACCCCACGCTCCAGGTACAGGTTGTCCTCCAGGCCGACGCGGACGTGGCCGCCCAGCATCACCGACTGGGCCACCATCGGCATCTGCATGGCGCCCAGGCCGAACGAGGTGAACTCGGCCTCGTCGGGCAGCCGGTTGACCATGGCCTGCAGGATCCCGACGTCCATCGGCGTGCCGTACGGGATCGACAGGCACAGCTGGATCCAGTACGGGGCGTCGATGAGGCCCTCGGCGATCATCGTCTCGGCGAACCACAGGTTCCCGGTGTCGAACACCTCGAGCTCGGGCCGCACGCCCAGCTCCCGGACCCGCTCGGCCATGATCCGCAGCATCGACGGCGTCGATACGTAGACCTCGTTCTCGTCGCCGAAGTTCAGCGACCCGCAATCCATGGAGCAGATGTCGGGGCGGATCGCCTCCACGTGGGCCAGGCGCTCCAGGCCGCCGACCAGGTCGGTGCCCGGCTGCCAGTCCATGGGGTCGTCGTCGGGGCCCACGTTCAGGTCGCCGCCCATGCCCGCGGTCAGGTTGATCACGACGTCCTCGTTCTTCTCCCGGATCCGCTCCACCACCTCCTGGTAGAGGGCCACGGTGCGGGTTCCCTTCCCCGTCTCGAGGTCGCGGACGTGGCAGTGGACGATGGCCGCCCCGGCCGACGCCGCGTCCAGCGCCGAGGCGGCGATCTGCTCCGGGGTGACCGGCACGTGCTCGCTCTTGGCGGCCGTGTCGCCGGAGCCGGTCACGGCGCACGAGATGATGACGTCGCGGTTCATGGAACGGGTCACGGAATCCCTCCGATGCTGCAGGCCGACGGCTCGTGCCGACGGCTCCCGACCCGCTCCGGGCGGCGCGGGCCCCATTGTCCCGGGCACGGGCCGTGCGTAGGCTTGGCCCCGGTCCGGCGCCCCCGCTTCGGGAGGTCCCGGGCCGTCCCAGAATCCGCGCAGGCTACCCCGCCGTCCGCACCCCGGTGCCGGCGTCGGCGTGTCGAAGGAGAACCATGAAGATCCTGTTCGCAGACGCGCTCCCCGAGGCGTACATCGACCTCCTGAGGGAACGGGGCGACGAGTGCGTCGTCGCCCCCGAGCTTGGTGCCGACGACATCCCCGACGCCATCGAGGGCGTCGACGTGCTGGTCGTCCGCAGCACCAAGGTGACCGCCGAGGCCATCGACCGCTCCGACCGCCTCGGGCTCATCGTCCGCTCGGGCGCCGGCACCAACACCATCGACTGCCAGGCGGCGGCCGACGCCGGCATCTACGTGTGCAACGTCCCGGGCACCAACTCGGTCGCCGTGGCCGAGCTGGCCCTCGGCCTCCTGCTGGCCGTCGACCGCCACATCGACTCGGCCTCGTCCGACCTGAAGGCCGGGACCTGGAACAAGAAGGGCTACTCGAAGGCCGACGGCCTGATGGGCAAGACGTTCGGCGTCATCGGCGTGGGCGAGATCGGCCTGGCCGCCGCCGAGCGGGCACGGTCGTTCGGCATGACGGTGCTGGCCGAGCGCAAGGCCGACCGCCGTCCCGACGTGGAGGCCCGCATCCGCTCCATCGGCATCCGCCTCGTCGAGGACCTGGACACGCTGGTCGCCGAGTCCGACATCGTGTCCATCCACGTGCCGGGCGGTGCGGCGACCGAGAACCTGGTCGACGCCAGCTTCCTCGACCTGATGAAGCCCGGCGCCATCCTGCTCAACACCAGCCGTGGCGAGGTGGTCGACGAGGACGCCCTCATCGCGGCGATGGACGACAAGGGCATCCGGGCCGGCCTCGACGTCTTCCGGAACGAGCCCGGCAGCGGCACCGGCGAGTTCTCCTCGGCGCTGGCCGCCCACCCCAACGTGGTCGGCACCCACCACATCGGCGCCTCGACCCAGCAGGCCCAGGACGCCACCTCGGCCGGCACCGTCGACGTGATCGAGGCCTACCGGGCCGGCGATCCGAGCAACTGCGTGAACGTGGCCCGCACCCGGGTCGGTTCGGCCACCATCACCATCCGGCACTTCGACCGGGTCGGCGTGCTGGCCGCCGTGCTCGAGGTGCTCCGCCGGGAGAACATCAACGTCCAGACCATGGAGAACAAGGTCTTCCAGGGGTCCAACGCCGCCATGGGCATCATCGACGTGGCCGGCGAGGTCACCGAGGACCTGACCCGTGAACTGGCCGCCCTGGACAACGTGATCCAGGTCCAGACCACCACCCGCGACCAGTGAGCCTGCTTAGGCCCTTTCCCGGGCTGGTGGTCCGCGAGGAGTGGGCCGACCGGGTCACCACCGGGCCCTACGACGCCTACTCGGCGGCCGAACGGGTCGCCATCGCCGAGTCCAACCCGTACAGCTTCCTGAACGTCACCCGCTCCCAGGAGGACGTGCCCCTCGAGTGGCGCGACGACGTGGACTGGCTGATCGGCCAGTGCGCCGAGTCGATGCAGCGCATCTACGACGTCGGGGCCTACGCCGAGCACGACCAGCCCACCCTGTTCCTGTACCGGCTCGACACCGGCGACCACGTGCAGACGGGGATCATGGGCCTGGTACCGGTCACCGAGCCCGACGACCGCCGCATCCTCCGCCACGAGGCCTTCCGGCCCGGACGGGCCGACCTGCTGACCCGGCACCTGCTGGAGGTCGGCATGTCGTCCAGCCCGATCTCGTTGACCTACCGGACCGACGACGCCCTGGACGCCGCGTTGGCCGCCGGGTGCGCCGGCGAGCCGGTGCTGGTGGCCGACGGGGACGGCATCCACCAGACGGTGTGGGCGGTGGACGGCGAGGCCGCCGAGGCCGTCGTCGCCGCCATGGGCGACCGGCCGCTGTACGTCACCGACGGCCACCACCGCCTGGCCGCCGCCGTCGAGGCCCGGCACCGTAACCCCGACATCGGCGACGACCACCCGCTGCAGTGGACGCAGGCCGTGCTGTTCCCGGACGCCGAGATGCAGGTCCTGGCCGCCCACCGTCGGGTCGGCGACCGGGCCGGCCGGTCGGCCGGCGAGCTGGTGGCCGCGCTGGCCGCCGCGGTGGACCTCGAGCCGTGCGACGGCCCCACCGAGGCCCGTTCGGACTCGCCCGGTCGCGCCCTCGCCTACCTCGACGGCCGCTGGTACCGCTTCGACCTGCCCCCCGCCACGGGCGACCGGGCCGTCGACCTGCTCGACGTGTCGCGCCTCCAGGACGGGGTGCTGGAGCCGGTCTTCGACATCACCGATCCGGGCAGCGACCCCCAGATCGACTACGTCCCCGAGCCGGTCGGCCTCGACGCCCTGGTGGCCCGCTGCGACGCCGACGGCCGGGTGGGCTTCCTCCTCCACGCCACCTCGGTGGCCGAGATGATGGCCGTGGCCGACGAGGACGACCTGATGCCGCCCAAGTCGTCGTACTTCGAGCCCAAGCCCCGCTCCGGCGTGTTCGTCCGGCGCCTCGACCGCGAGGCAGCATCCGACGGGGTGTCCGACGGGGTGGCCGGGGGCTGACCGTGCCCGCCGCGGTGCGCACGGCGCTGCTGCAGTTCCCCGTCGACGGGGAGCGGCGATGGCTGTCGTTCGGGGCGCCGCGTCGGACCATCGTCGCCGACGAGCTGCGCGGCGTCCCGTCTGCCATGGCCGAGGCCGAGCAGGCCGCCGCGGACGGCTCGTGGGTGGTCGGGATGGTGTCCTACGACGCCGGACCGGCCTTCGACGAGGCGATCCGCGCCGCCCGGCTCCGACGCTGCCCGCTGGTGTCGTTCGGGGTCTTCGACGCGCCCCGCCCCACCGCCGGACCGACGGCCACCGGCGGCTACCACGTCGGCCCGTGGGTCCCCAACCGTTCGCGACCGGCCCACCTCACGGCCATCCGCACCATCCGGGAGCTCATCGCGGCCGGCGAGACCTACCAGGTCAACCACACCCTGCGGCTCCGCTCCCCGTTCCGCGGTGATCCCCTGGGCCTGTTCGGAGACCTGGTCCGGGCCCAACGCGCCGACCACGCCGCCTACCTGGACCTCGGCGATCGGGCCGTCTGCTCGGCCTCGCCCGAGCTGTTCGTGCGCCGGGAGGGTCGCCGGCTGACGTCCAAGCCGATGAAGGGGACGATCGGCCGGCACCCGGACCCCGGGTTCGACGCCCTGGCCGCCGAGCACCTGGCCCGCTCGGAGAAGGACCTGGCCGAGAACACGATGATCGTGGACATGGTCCGCAACGACCTGAGCCGCATCGCCGACCCCCGTTCGGTGCGGGTGCCGGCCCTGCACACCGTCGAGACCTATCCGACGCTGCACACCATGACCTCCACGGTGGTCGCCGACTCCGACGCCGGTCCGGCCGAGGTCTTCGCCGCCCTGTTTCCGGCGGCGTCGATCACCGGGGCCCCGAAGGTCCGGACCACCGAGGTCATCGAGGCCCTCGAGGGCGACGGCCGCGGCGTCTACACCGGCGCCGTCGGCGCCATGGCCCCCGACGGGACCATGGAGTTCAACATCGCCATCCGCACCGTCTGGGTGGACCGGGACCGGGGCACCGCCGAGTACGGCGTGGGGGGCGGCATCGTCTGGGACTCCGACCCGGCCGAGGAGTGGCTCGAGGTGGAGCACAAGAGCCGGGTGTTGGGCCGGGCCCGGTCCGACTTCCGCCTGCTGGAGACCATGGCGTGGAGCCCCGAAGGCGGCGTGGCGCTCCGGGACCGGCACCTGGCCCGCATGGCCGACTCGGCACGGCACTTCGGCTTCGAGTTCGACGCCGCCCGCATCGACGAGTTGCTGGAGGGCCTGACCGCCGCCGGGCCGCTTCGCCTCCGGCTGCTCGGCGCCCCGGACGGCGGGGTGGAGCTCGAGGTGGCCGAGGCGCCCGAGCCGGTGACCGATTCGTGGGACGTGCCCGTCGACGTGGTCCCGGTGCCCCGCGGCCACGAGTTCCTGTTCCACAAGACCACGGTGCGCGAGGTCTACGACGACGCCCGGGCCCGCTTCCCCGGCGCCCCCGACGTGCTGCTGTTCAACGAGGTGGGCGAGCTGACCGAGACCACCATCGGCAACCTGGTCCTGGACCTGGACGGCGTGCTGGTCACCCCGCCGGTGTCGTGCGGCCTGCTGCCCGGCACGATGCGCGCCGAGCTGCTGGCCACCGGCACGGTGGTCGAGCGGGTGCTGGTCCGGAGTGACCTGGACCGAGCCGCCCGGGCCTGGATGGTCAACTCGCTGCGGGGCTGGGTGCCGATCGTGCCCGTCACCGACCCGGCCACGCCGCTGGGCGCAGCGGGTCGGCGCTAGGGACCTCTCCCTTCCCAGCGCTCAGGAGTTACGCCGGCGCCGGACCTCTTCGGTGATGGCCGGGACGACCTGGTGCAGGTCGCCGATCACGGCGTGTCCGGCCCGGGTGACCATGTTGGCCTCGGCGTCGGTGTTGATGGCCAGGATGTTCTTGGCCGCCATCGCCCCCACCCAGTGCTGGATGGCGCCCGAGATGCCGCTGGCGATGTAGATCTCCGGCGCGATCCGGGTGCCGGTCTGGCCGACCTGGTCGCTGTGGGGACGCCAGCCGTTGTTGGTCACGGCCCGCGAGCAGCCCACGACACCGCCCAGCTCGGCGGCCAGCTCCTCCAGCGGAGCGAACGCCTCGGCCGAACCCACGCCCCGTCCACCGCCCACGACCACCGGAGCGGTCGACAGCGTGATGCCCTGGGTCAGAACCACACGGTCGGCCACGACGGTGCGGGCCAGGGTGTCGTCCAGGTCGGGGGTGAAGGCGGCCACGGTGCCCGCGCCGGGCGCGTCGGCCGGCGTGGCCTCCACGGCGTGGTGGGCCACCGTCACCAGGTGGACGTCGGCGACGAGCGTGGCGTCCTCGAGCAGCGAGCCGCCCCACTGGACGCGGGTCATCGACCAGCCGTCGGTGCCCGGCTCCACGCTGCGGCAGTTGGCCACGAAGGGCTGGTCGAGACGAGCGGCGACCTGCGCCACCACCTCGTTGCCCCGCTCGGTGCCACACGCCAGCACGGCGGTGGCGCCCGTGGTGCGCACCAGCTGGGCCACCACCTCGCCCCACGCCTCGGGACCGAAGTCGGTCAGGATCGGGTGCGAGGCCACGTGGACGGTGGCCGCCCCGTGGTCCCCCAGGCCGGCGGCGGCCGCCTCGGCGCCCTCGCCGATCACCACCGCGGCCAGCTCCAGGCCGGCGGCGGCGGCCAGCGGGCGCCCGAAGGTGAGCGCCTCCAGCGAGGCGTCCGACAGGGCGCCCCGGTCGTGTTCGCAGACGACGAGCAGGCTCACTGGAACACCCCCAGCTCCTCGAGGAGGTCGACCACGGCGGGCGCAGCCTCCGGTCCGGTGCCGAGGATGACGGTCTCGCTGACCTGCTCCTCGGGCCGGTGGAGCCGGACACGGCCCTGGCCGCCGGCCTCGGCGGTGCGCTCGTCCACGGCCACCTCGGCCTTCTTCGACGCCAGGCGACCCTTCATGGTCGGGTACCGGGGGAGGTTGATGCCCTCCTTGACGCCGAGGACCGCGGGCATCGGCACCCGGTAGACCTCGAAGCCGCCGTCGATCTCGCGGCGGGCGGCCACCTGACCCTCGGGCACATCGCCCGTTTCCGAGGACTGGGCTTCAGGATCGCCGCCGACGTCGATGCCCTTGATGCCGTTCACGATGGGACGGCCCAGGGCGTGGGCCACCCGGACCCCGACCTGGAACCCGCCGGCGTCCGCCGACTCGTTCCCGAACAGGACCAGGTCGAACGGACCGTCGGCGGCCTCGAGGTCGCCGATGGCGTCGGCCAGGGCCGCGGCGGTGCGCTGCGGGTCCCAGTCGACCTCGGTGATGGGCACGAGCACGAACCGGTGGGCGCCGACGCTGGCCGCGTACCGCAGCTGCTCCTCGGCGGCGGCCGGGCCGAGGGTCATCACGGTGACCTCGCCGCCGAGGCGCTCGGTGATCTGGACGGCCTCCTCGAGCGCGCACTCCTCGTGCGGGCTGGTGGTGAAGCCGAGATGGGCGGCGTCGACGGCCTGGCCGTCGGCGGTCACGTTGATGCGGGCCCCCGGGGCGGGGACGCGCTTCACGCAGACGAGGATCCTCATGGTCGCCCCGCTCAGGCCTTCATGCGAGCGTCGTCCGGGTCGAAGACGGCGCCGGAGGTGGCCACCTTCACCGGGTACAGCTCGTTCATGTACATGACCTGCAGGTCGGTGCCGGGCGTGGCCAGCTCGCGGGGCAGGTACGACATGAGCAGGTGCTTGCCCACCGACGGGCCGTAGCCGGCCGAGGTGACCCGGCTGACCCGGCCGTGGCCGTCGACGATGCGACCGCCGTCGGCGTCCAGGATGGGCTCGTTGCCGCCCATCATGTGGCGCCTGCGACCCTGCGAGTCGGTCTGGTCCTCGACGGTCAGGGTGCACATGACGACCTCGGGGTCGCCGGCCTCGCGGGCGGCCAGGTACGCCTCCCGGCCGATGAAGTCGGCGGCCTTGACCTTCGGGCGGGCCAGGCCGGCCTCGAGCGGGTTGTACTCGCTCTCCAGCTCGGCACCCATCAGGCGGTAGCCCTTCTCGAGGCGGCCGGACGAGCCGTACACGCCGCCACCGGTCGGACGGATGCCGAGCTCCGCGCCGGCCTCCATGAGGGCGTCCCACAGCGCCGGGCCGTTGTCCCAGCCGGTGTAGATCTCCCAGCCGGTGTCACCGACGTACGAGATGCGGAACAGCTGGACCGGCACGCCGGCCACCTCGGCGTCGATGATCGAGCCGTAGGACGAGCCGGCCTGCGAGAGGTCCTGGCTGGTCAGCTGGGACAGGACGGCCGGGGCGTTGGGGCCCCACAGGCCGAGGGTGGTCAGGTCCTTCGTGATGTTGCGAAAGGCGACCGAGCCGTCGGTGGGCAGGTGGCGGCGGGTCCAGAACTCGTCGCGGCCACCGTCGAAGACGCCGGTCACGATCCGGACGCGGTCCTCGGCCATCCGCATCATGGTGAGGTCGGAGTGGAAGCCGCCCTCGGCGTTCAGCCACGGCGTGTACACCGACCGGCCCACGGGCACGTCGACCTTGTTGACGGCCAGGCGCTCGGCGTACTCGACGGCGCCGGGGCCCTCGAGCTCGTAGATCTGGAAGGCGCTCAGGTCGACGACGCCGCAGTTCTCGCGCATGTTGAGGTGCTCGCCGATGGTGATCGGGCTCCACCAGCGGTTGTCCCACTCGGCCTCGCGCTCGGACAGGCCGTACCGCTCGACGAGATCGGCGTTGGCGCCGTACCACTGCGGGCGCTCCCAGGTGCGGGCCTGGAAGAACATGGCGTCCAGGTCCTGCTGGCGGGAGAAGTAGGGGCCGACCTGGAGGTTGCGGCGGCCCTCCCACTGCTCTGCCGGGTGGACGATGCCGTAGGTCTTGATGAAGTGCTCGTCGGCACGCGACCAGATGTGGTCCTCGGTGCGCTCCTCCGGGTAGAAGCGGGCGATGTCGGCGCCGTGGACGTCGATGACCCGGGGGTAGCCGTAGGTCATCCACTCGGCCACGACCTGGGCCATGCCCGGGCCCTCCTTGACCCAGACCGCGGCGGCCGACCAGAGGTTGCGGACCTCGACGGTCTCGCCGAGGCACGGCATGGTGTCCGGGGTCAGCGACAGCAGGCCGTTGATGGCGTACTTGATCTCGGCGTCGCCGAGGAAGTCCATCAGCTCGATGGCCTCTTCCATCTGCTGGTCGAAGTCATCAGGAGTGAACGGCATCTCGGTGGGCGAGAGGGCGGCTTCTTCGTTCGACGGGATCTCGTCGGGGTGGTGCAGGATCGCA
>JAERSW010000004.1 GCA_016845305.1 Acidimicrobiales bacterium | reverse complement strand
GGTGCCCGCCGGTGCCGCGGTGGGCGACGTGCTCCGCGTCGAGGTCGAGCAGTTCATGGACGGCATCGAGGTGACGTCCGTCCTCCCGTCGAAGGACGCCCGCCCCGAACCCGAGCTCCTGGAGATCCTCGGCTCCGGTCGCGAGGAGCCCCTGGTCACCACCAAGCTGGTCGGGCGACGCGGCCGGCGCCGGGACGACGACGGCGAGGGCCGTGGCCCGCGCCGGGACGGCCGGGGATCCCGCGGCGACCGTCGTGGCGGACGGGACGGTGAACGTCGAGGCGGACGCGACGGCGACCGTCGTGGCCCGCGCCGGGACGGCGACGATCGTCGGCCCCGATCCCGCGGCGACGACCGGGGCGACCGCCGGGGCGGTGACCGGCGGGACCAGCGCCGTGACTCCCGCCCCCGCCGGGAGGCCGCCAACCAGGCACCCCGCGCTCCCCGCCTCAAGCCCCGACGCACCCACCGCAAGGCCGCCCTGGCCGCCCTCCCCGACGAGCAGCAGCTCCTCGCCCGGATCCTCCTGCGCGACGGCGTGCCCGGCGTCCGCAAGGCCATCGACGTGCAGAACAAGGCCGCCGAGACGGCCGGCGAGCCCCCCATCCCCGCTCCCCTGCTGCTCAAGCTGGCCGAGCGGATGCACCCCAACCTGCGTGCCGCCGACTGGCAGGACCGTGCCGAGGCGGCCCTGGCCGGCATCGACGACGTGGACCTCCGCGACCTCCGATCCGTCGTGGTGGCCGCCGAGCAGTCGGCACGGGGCGAGGAGGCCAAGGCGCTGGCCGAGCAGGTCCGCGAGGGCCTGTCGGCCCGTGTCGACCGGGAGCACCAGTCGTGGTTGGCCGACGTCACGACCGCCCTCGACGAGGACCGCGTGGTCCGGGCCCTGCGGCTCAGCTCCCGCCCGCCCAAGGCCGGCGCGCCGCTGCCCGCCCCCGTCCTGGACCGACTGGCCGCCATGGCCGAGGCCGGGCTGACCACCGACACCGGCCAGGACCGTTGGGCGACCGTGCTGGACGCCGTGGCCCTCTCCCCCGTCCACCAGCGGGTCACCCCGCAGGGTCTTCCCGCCGAGCCGGGCGAGCAGCTCCTCGAGGTCGTCAAGCGGGTCTCGATGAGCGTCCCCGACATCGCCAAGGCCTTCGGCGTCGAGCCCACGCCACCGCCCCGCACCCGCGGGAACCGTCGGCGAGGCTGACGGCCCGCCTCCGGCCACGCCGGGGGCCCTCGCTAGGGTCGGCCCATGGCCGTCCACTTCGAAGCCCGCGACCGCCTGGCGGTCCTCACGCTCGACCGACCCGAGGCCCGCAACGCCGTCGACCAGCAGCTGGCCGCCGACCTGGAGGCCGCCCTCGACCGCTTCGAGGGCGACGACGAGCTCTGGACGGGACTGCTCTGCGGCGAGGGTCCGGTCTTCTGCGCCGGCGCCGACCTCAAGGCCGTGGCCTCCGGGAAGGCCGACCTGACGACCGAACGCGGCGGCTTCGCCGGCATCGTCCGACGGGCCCGCACCAAGCCCCTGATCGCCGTCGTCGAAGGTCCGGCGCTGGCCGGTGGCTGCGAGGTCGTGCTGTCCTGCGACCTGGTGGTGGCCGGCGCCGACGCCCGCTTCGGCCTCCCCGAGGTCAAGCGTTCGCTCATCGCCAACGCCGGGGGCCTCCTGCGGCTCCCGAAGGTCCTGCCCCGGAACCTGGCCATGGAGATGGCCCTGACCGGCGACCCGATCGATGCCGAGACGGCCCACCGCCACGGCCTGGTCAACCACCTCGCCCCGGCCGGCGGCGCCATGGACGCCGCCCTGGAACTGGCCGAGCGGATCAACGCCAACGCGCCCCTCGCCGTGCGGGCCTCCCGCCGGGTCCTCGCCGACGGTCCCTCGCTCGAGGAGGACGCCGGCTTCGCCCTCAGCAGGGAGGCCTCCCGCGAGGTCTTCCGGAGCGAGGACTTCCAGGAGGGCCCACGGGCCTTCGTGGAGAAGCGACCGCCCGAGTGGAAGGGTCGCTGAGGCCGGATCCCTCAGTCCCCGGGCGCCCGGGGCAGGAGCGTCACGCCGGGCACGGCACTGGCCAGACCACCGTCGACCACCTCGTGGTCGACCAGGAAGTCCAACAGGCCGTCCACCAGGTCCCATCCCGCCACGTCCGCCAGGGGCACCCACGCCACCTCGGAGGCGTCGGACCCGGCCACCGGCGGGCCGTCGTCCAGGACCTCGACGCGGAAGTCCAGGATCACGAAGTGGTGGTCGACGTCCATGCGCTCCACCCAGCCGAGCAACGGCCCGCACACGCCGACGAGGCCGGTCTCCTCGACCAGTTCCCGGACGACGGCCGCCACCAGAGCCTCGCCGGCCTCCACCCGCCCTCCGGGCAGGGTCCACCGGCCCAGGCCGGGCTCGGTCCCCCGCCTGACCAGCAGGAGCCGATCCCCGTCGACGGCCACCGCACCGACGCAGACCTCGGGACGGCCGACGCTCATGGCGCCGCCTGCCCGGTCACCTCAGCGACCGTCCAGCCACTGGTGGACGAGGATGGCCCGGGCCACCATGCCCTGCGACTCGAAGAAGTTCTTGGTCGCCCGATCCCCCGGCAGGGCCGTGGACTGCACGGCCGTCGCACCTCGCTCCCGGGCATCGTCCAGCAGGGCCGCGATCAGGGCCTCCCCCACCCCGACGCTGCGCGCGTCGGGCTCCACGAAGAGCTCCTCGACGAAGGCGTGGAGGCTGCCGTCGGACACCGGCGCCACGGTGAGGAGCCCGTAGGCCACCGGGGTGCCGTCGATCGTGCCCAGGAGCAGGGTGGCGTCGTCCCGGTCCAGCGCGGCGATCAGGCGCCCTCCGGGATCGTCCCGGTGCGGGTCGAGGCGGTCGACCACGTCGCCGCCCTTCTTGCCCTCGAGGTCGGCCCGTGCCGCCGAGGCCAGGCGGCGGAGGACCTCGTGGTCGTCGGCACCGGCGGGCCGGGTGGACTCCTCCATCACCGTGTTCCGGTCGCCGCGGGAGGCCCCGCTACGAGATCGGGCCCCCGCAGTGGCCGCATTCGCCGCTCTCGGCCACCGATGCGGCCTGGACGAGCAGGAAGCAGTGGGGGCAGTGCATCTCGGTGTCCTGCCGCTCGACGACGCCCTCGGCCGACGGGGTCGTGGCGGGGGTGACGACGCCGGCCGCCTCCTCCTCGTCCTCGTCCTCGTCGTCGTCGGCTGCGATCCTGTCCCGGAGGATGGCGTCGAGGTCCGCCTCGACCTCGTCGTCGTCCTCGTCGTCGTCCTCGTCGGACCCCTCGCCGGTCGGTCGGGCCCCCGCCTCGTCCTCGTCGTCCTCGTCGTCCTCGTCGTCGGATCCCTCGTCCGACCCGTCGTCGGATCCCTCGCCGTCCTCGCCCTCGAACTCCTCGTCGAGGTCCTCACCGAGCTCCTCGTCGCCCGGATCGTCGTCGAGTTCCTCGTCGCCGGGCTCGTCGGTGGGTTCGTCGCTCACAGGGAAACTTCCTCCGGTCCGCAGGGGACCGCCTCTGGGGGTCGCGGCGGGATCATAGACAGGTTCTGCGGGGCTCCGGCCACGCCGTCGGCCGGACGGGCATCCGCTGGCGTCAACCGCCCTCGCGGGCGACGCGCCGGGCCTCGGCCTTCCGCTCGGAGTCGAGTCGCTCCAGCTCGGCCTCGTCCGAGTGGTCCACGAACCGCATCATCTCGGCGATGGCCCGGTGCCCGGCCACGTCCCGGATGGCCAGGTGCATCTGCTGGGCCACCTGCCGATAGGAGGGATGGCCCTGCGGGGTGGAGCGCAACTCCAGGACGTGCATGGCCTCCCGGGCGTTCATCTCCATCAGGTAGCGGACGCGGTAGGCGAGGGCCACGGCGTACGACGCCTGCTCCGGGAAGGGGCCCTGGAGGGCGTCGTGGAGGTCCCGGGACCGCTCCATGGCGGCGTCGAACCGCCCGCCCAGGCCCGCGTCGTCGACCTCCGGCGGGCGTACGAAGCCGTGGTCGGGGCTGAGGCGCTGCCAGTCGATGGTCATCATCCGGTGCCGCTGCATGTCGCGGAAGGCCCCGTAGTCGGACAGGACGTCGAAGCGGTAGGTGGGCCGTTCCAGGGCCCGGCCCGGCCGGTGCCGCCGGTTGCCCCGGTCCCCCACGAAGGCCCGGAGGACCTCCAGGCGCTCGTCCACCGTCATGGACCGGACCCGCGACTCCACCTCCCGGTCGGACCGGTTGGTCACCGGATACAGCGCGGCGGCCACCAGCTTCACCTCGGCGTCGGGGTCGAAGTCGGTCAGGTCGACCACCGGCGCGGCACCGATGGGTTGCTCGGGCGGGAAGTGCTCCTCGGCCAGGTCCTCGAGGCGTTCCCGGACGTCGGCGGCGTACGCCCCGATCTCCTCGCCCCGGTCGGGCAGGTCGACCCGCTTCAGGAAGGACGGGATGACCTTCCGCAGTTCGGCCAGCATCAGCTCGGCGTACTGGCGAGCCTCGGGCAGCGGATGGGCCCGCATCCGCACCAGCAACGCCTCGTAGGCCTGGCCGGTCCCGTAGATGCCCACGTTCGACAACGACGCCGCCGGCAGGACGCCCCGCACGGCGTCGAACGCCTTGGCCGCGATGGCCTGCCGGTAGACGAAGTCCGAGTCCGCCGGATCCTTGGGCGAACGGGCCCGGAAGTGGTCCTTCATGGCCCCGACCATCTCGCCGTAGACGTCGAAGAGCCGGTCCATGTCGGCCACGTAGCGGGCCGACAGGGCCGAGCCCATGATCTCGGGGTCCCGGAAGTACCGGTACCGCCCGTCCAGCCGGCTGTCGTAGGCGATGTAGCGGGTCGACTGCTCGAGGTAGGCCATGAGCCGCCCCCACTCGAGCACCTTGGTCAGGACGTTGGACGCCTGCTCGCAGGCCAGGTGGACCCCGCCCAGCTGGGCCACGCTGTCGTCGCCGTACTCGAAGAAGACCTTGTCGTAGAGCTCCTCGGCCCGACGCAGGCCGACGGTGGCGTCGATCGTCTCGTCGCCCGAGACGTCCAGCTCGCCGACGAATTCGTCCAGGAAGAGGCGCCGGAGGCTCAGGTCGGACCGGGAGTACCGGGCGAACAGGGCGCCCTTGACCACCTCGGGCAGGTTGACCAGGGCGAACACCGGCTGGTCGAGGTTGGTGAAGTAGCGGCGGAGGACCTCAGCCTCGTCGTCGTTGAAGGTCTCCGCCGCGTACGTCGTCACGAGGGGCGAACCTACGGGCTGGTGGAGCGCCGGGCGCGGACGCCCTCCGACGCCGTCAGAAGCGGGCGAACTCCTCGTGGGCGGCGGCCAGGACCGACGGGTCGGTCCAGCAGTCCACCACCGTCATGGCCATCACCTTGGCGCCGTGGACCACCGACCGGTCCGCCTCCGCGGACACCGCGTGGGTGGCGAAGTCCTCGGTGTGGATGGCCGTGCCCTCCGGCGCGGTCTTGATCATCGGATGGATGCCGGGCATCCGGTAGCTGATGTTGCCCATGTCGGTGCTGCCCACCACCTGCTTGACGGTGGTCGGGCCGACCGGTCGGCCCAGGGCCTCGCTGTGGGCCATGTAACGGTCCAGCAGCGCCCGGTTGTCGACCACCTCGGCGTAGCCCATCGGATCCCACGCCAGCTCGATCCCACATCCAGCGGCCGAGGCACCGGCCTCCAGGCAGTCGATGAGTCGGCGCTTGAGGTCGTCCACCCCCGCCGAGGTCGGCGACCGGACGTACCAGCGGGCGCTGGTGTGCCGGGGCACGATGTTCGCCTTTTCGCCCGCCTCCTCGAAGATCCCGTGGATGCGCTCGGCCGGGGCGATGTGCTGGCGGAGGGCGGCCACGTTCATGTAGCCCAGCACCATGGCGTCCAGCGCGTTCAGGCCCTGTTCAGGCGCCGCGGCGGCGTGGGCGGCCCGACCGGTGTAGGTCACCTGGCACTGCTGGATGGCCAGGGTGGTGAGGTTCTCCAGGTCGGCATCCGCCGGGTGGACCATCATCGCCGCGTCCACGTCGTCGAAGGCGCCGCGGTCGGCCATGATCACCTTCCCGCCGCCGCCCTCCTCGGCCGGGGTCCCCAGGATGCGGACACGACCCCCCAGCTCGGCGGCCACGGACGCCGCGGCCAGGCCGGCGCCCAGGCCGGCGGTGGCGATGATGTTGTGACCGCAGGCGTGGCCGATGACCGGGAGGGCGTCGTACTCGCACAGGACGGCCACCGTGGGACCGTCCCCGCCCACGTCGGCCCGGAAGGCCGTCGGGAGGCCGCAGGCCCCCCGCTCCACGTCCAGCCCCTGCTCCTCGAGGATGCCGGTCAGGACCTCGTGGGCGTGGTGCTCCTCGAAGTTCAGCTCGGGGTTGGCGTGGATGGAGTGGGAGGCGGCCACCAGGACCTCGGCCAACTCGTCCACCCGGTCGCAGACCCGCTGCCGGGCCTCGTCAGGGCTCATGGTGCTCGTGCCGTCGCTCATCTCCGGACCCTAGCCAGCGGTCCACGAGCCGGATCCAACCCGCCTGTGCTCCGGCAGCACTGGCCCGGGAGGACCGGGCTCAGACGGCCACGCGGACCAAGGAGTCCGGGTCGAGGCGCACCACCACCTCCCGGGCCGCCACCGGTGGTCCACCGTCGAGGCGCACCGGGACGGCGGTCGAAAACGAACGGGACGCCGTCCGGGACCGCTGCACCTCGATGCGGGGGTGGGGCACGTGCAGGCCCGCCCCGAGGCGCCGCCATGCCGCCGGGACCTCGGAAATCCGCAGGTCGGCGTCCACCACGTCCAGGAGCCCGTCGCCCGGATGGGCCCGGGGGGCCACGTTCCACCGACCCCGATGGGCGGCGTTGGCCGCCACCCACCACCGGCCGGGACGACGCCACGAGCCGGCCACCAGGTGGGCCACGAAGCGGTGGAGGCGCCCGTCCAGGAGGACCTGGGGGACGTCCACCTCGACGACGGTGGCCTCGCCCCCCGGTCGGGCGTCGCCCCGACCGCCGAGGGTGCGGCACAGGTCGCCGCCCGTCAGCACCACCGGTGGGTCGGTCGCCCCGTGCCCGGCAGCCACCAGGTCGGCCAGGGCGGCGTCGGAGGCCACCACCGGTGCGTCGTCGGGGACCACGGCACGACCACCCCAGTCCCGACCTCGCTCCACCGCCATCTCAGGCCGCCTCGTCCAGTCGTCCGGACGACATGGCCACCACCCCGCGGTCCACGGCCTCGCCGGCCGCCACGGCCACCGCGGCGACGTCGGGCGGGGCCACCGCGGCCACCTGCCGGAGCAGGTCGGCCACCAGGCGGACGTTGCGGACGAACTCCCCGCCGGGCAGGTCGTCGTCCAGGACCTCGTCGAGGCCGGCGCCCGAGGCCCAGGCGTGCACCACGTGCCCGAAGCCGGGATCGGGGTCGTCGCGGGGATCCAGGCCGACGGCCCGTTCGGCCACGCCGATCCGCCCGGCCAGGGCGGTCAGCGCGGCGACCCGATCGGGGTACTCGCCGGCCAGGCGCACGCCCGCCGACTCGCCGGGGCCGCGCTTCCGGTAGGTCAGGCACGACACCACGGCGGCCATCATCGCCGGGCCCAGACCGTCCAGCAGGCCGTCGCCGAGGGCCTCGGCGGCCAGCAGGTCGGCCTCGTGGTGGATGGACGTCAGCACGCTCCCCCGCTGGGTGAGCCGCCAGCCGTCGGCCATCCCCCGGGCCTCCAGCACCCGGTGGGCGGCGTCCAGGCGGGCCGCCAGGTCGCTGTCCGTGTCGGGTGCGGTGGCCGCCGAGGCCGCCAGCTGCCTCTCCAGGCGAGCCAGGCGACGTTGGTCGTCCCGGCGGGCAGAGCCCCCGGCACCTCCCCCACCGGGGCGGCCACCCGGGCGCCCATCGGGGAGCCCATCAGGGACGAGCGCGCGCAGGCGGGCACGCACCTCGCGCCGGAAGACCGGGTCGTCGGGAAGGAACGGCGCCGGCATCTCCACGCTGCCCACCAGCAGGGGCGGTGCGACCAGGTCCGCGTCGTCCACGGTGGCCACCCGGCCCCCGCCGTCCAGGGTGCGGATCCGGTTCCTACCCCCGCTGCGCTGTCCCACCGAGAGGACCACGTGGACGTGGCCGTCGTCGAGGTCCACCACGTCGCCGGGACGAAGGTCGGCCGGGTCCAGGGGACGACCCGACGGCACCGACCGGCGGCGGTCGGCCAGGTTCCGACGGAGCCGTTCGGCCTCGGCCCGGCGATCCTCGTCGCGCCGTCGCCGCTCCCCCACCCGGCGGTCGACCTGGAACTGGGCGAACGATTGCGACAGGAGGTCGACCGCCTCCTCGCGGGTTCGACCGTCCACCAGGTTGGCCACCATGTTGTAGGTGGGCCGGAACGCCGAGCGCAGGACGAAGTCGCGACTGTCGGCCAGGGCGGCCACCTTCTCGTAGCCGATGAACGGCGACCAGCAGACCAGGGCGTGGCCCTCCACGTCGAGGCCCCGCCGGCCGGCCCGACCGGAGAGCTGGGTGAACTGGCCCGGCGTCAGGACCTCGTGGGTCTCGCCGGTGAACTTGGTCAGGCGGTCCACCACCACCGAGCGGGCCGGCAGGTTCACCCCGAGCGCCAGGGTCTCCGTGGCGTACACCAGCTTCAGGAGGCCGGCCGCGAACAGCTCCTCCGTGACCTCCTTGAAGAGCGGCACCAGCCCGGCGTGGTGGGCGGCCACCCCCCGGCGGAGCCCTTCCAGCCAGCCGTCGACGCCCAGGGCCCCCAGGTCGTCCTCGGGCACGTCGGCCAACCGGGCCCGGACGTGGGCCTCGACGGCCCCAGCCTCGTCGGGGTCGTTCAGTTGGACGCCGTCGCGCACCACCTGGTCGCGGGCCTCGTCGCATCCGGCCCGGCTGAAGATGAAGTGGATGGCCGGCAGCATCCCGGCCTCGGAGAGCTCGTGGAGCACCTCGTGGCGACGTGGCGTGACCCACCCGCCGGGACGTCCCCGCCCGTGGCGCTGGTGGCCCTCGACGTCGAAGCGGCGCCCCGCCTGGGCGGCCCGACCGCTCCGCCGGAGGTCGACCCGGTGGAGGCGACGGGGGCGGCCCCGACCACCCCGCTGGCCGACCAGGTAGTGGGAGCGCAGCCGCACCGGCCGTTGGCGCTCCACCACCACGTCGGTCGCTCCCCGGACGGTCCGCAGCCAGTCCCCCAGTTCCTCGGCATTCGAGACGGTGGCCGACAGGGCCACGATCCCCACCTCGGGCGCCAGGTTCAGGACGACCTCCTCCCACACCGCACCCCGGTACGGGTCCTCCAGGAAGTGGACCTCGTCGAGGACCACCCAACGCAGGGCGTCGAGGGCGTCCGAACCGGCGTAGAGCATGTTGCGGAGCACCTCGGTGGTCATGACCACCGCCGGGGCGTCGGGGGCCACCACCTGGTCACCGGTCATGAGGCCGACCCGGTCCACCCCGAACAGGTCGCCGAGGTCGCGGAACTTCTGGTTGGACAGGGCCTTGATGGGCGCCGTGTAGAAGGCGCGGCCGCCCGCTCGGAGCGCCGCGTCGACGGCGTGTTCCGCCACCACCGTCTTGCCGCTGGACGTGGGGGCGGCCACCAGCACCGACCGTCCGGCGTCGACCGCTGCGATGGCCTCCTCCTGGAACCGGTCCAGGGTGAAGTCGTGCCGGACGGTCACTCGCCCGAGCCGGACGCGGCCCGACGGCGCCGCCGCTCGCGCAACGCACCGAGCAGGATGGCCAGCTCGTAGAACAGGAGCATCGGAACCGACAGCACCAGGAGGGTGAACGGGTCGCCGCTCGGGGTGAGGACGGCCACCAGGGCCACGATGCCCACCATGGCGTAGCGGCGGGCCCTGCGCAGGGCAGCCGGCGTCACGATCCCGATGAGCTGGAGGAAGACGAGGACCAGCGGGAACTCGAAGCCGATCCCGAAGGCCAGGGTCATCTTCACCACGAACCCCAGGTAGCGGGCCGGCGAGAAGACGCTCACGAGGTCGGGGCCGCCGATGCCCACCAGGAAGTCCAGCGCCCGGGGGATGCTCCAGTAGGCCAGCACGCAGCCGGCGGCGAAGAGCACCACGCCGCTGAGCACGAACGGGATGGCCCAGCGACGCTCCCGTGCGTACAGGCCGGGGACCACGAACCGCCAGGTCTGCCAGAGCAGGACCGGCATGGCCAGGGCCACGCCCCCGTAGCCCGCCACCATCATCCGCACCGAGAACGGCTCCAGCGGGTCGGTGACCAGCAGCTCGCAGCCCGAGCCGAAGACGGCCTCCCGGACGTCGTCGCCACCCAGGTCGTCGCGGATCCGGCAGTAGGGCTCGAGCAGCAGGTCCAGGATCCACGGGTAGAGGATCCAGCAGGCCACCGCTCCGGCGGCCACCGCCAAGGCACACCGCAGCAGCCGGCCCCGGAGTTCCTCGAGGTGGGCCAGCAGGGGCATCCGCCCGGCGTCAGCCACCGCTGCCCTCCGGGGCATCCTCGGACCCTTCGCCGTCCGGTGTGTCGTCGGGCCCCTCGCCCTCGGGGGCGTCGCCGGACGATGGTCCATCCGAATCGCCGTCGGACCCTTCGGGCTCGGGGGCGCCGTCGGACGACTCCGGTCCCTGGAAGGACAGGCCGCGGGCCCGGGCCGCGGCCTCCAGCGTCGGGTCCTCCACGATCTCGCGGAACTCCTCCTGGAACCCCGTGGCGAGCCGCCGCGCCTGGCCGACCAGGCGCCCCACCTGCTGGACCACCACGGCCAGACGTGACGGGCCCAGCACCAGGAGGCCGAGCATCAGGATGACGAGGAGTTCGCCGCCTCCGAGGTTGCCCACCGACGCAGCCTAGGTGGCCGCCCTGCGCGCCCCGGCCCCGCCATGATGGGTTCCGTGATGGCCCGAGACGCCGAACGGCGTGCCCCGACGCCGATCCTCTTCGCCCACCGGGGCGGTCGGGCCCACGCGCCGGAGAACACCCTGGAGGCCTTCCGGCTGGCCGTGCGCCTCGGCGCCACCGGCCTGGAGAGCGACGTGTGGCTGACCGCCGACGGCGTACCGGTGCTCCGACACGACGGGCGGGTCGGTCCCCGCCTGCGCCGCCGGCCCATCCGGTCGCTCACCGCCGCCGAGCTCCCCTCCGAGGTGCCGTCCCTCGCCGACCTCCTGACCGAGGTCGACGCCGAGCTCCCGCTCTCCCTCGACCTGAAGGACCCCGAGGCCGGTCCGGTGACCATCGCCGCCGTGGCGGCGGCCGGTCCCACTTCGCGGCTCTGGCTGTGCCACCCCGAGGTCGACGTCCTGTCCGGCCTGCGGGACGTCGACCGTTCGGTCCGGCTGGTCCACTCCACCCGGCTGGACCGCCTCGGTGGTGCCCTGGAGCGCCATGCCGTGGACCTGTCGGCGGCGGGCCTCGACGGCGTGAACCTGCCCGAACCCGACTGGACCGGCGGCCTCGTGGCCCTCTACCGGAGGTTCGATCTGGCCTGCCTCGGCTGGGACGCCCAGCACGATCGACAGGTCGACCGCCTGCTCGCCCTCGGCCTGGACGGCGTCTTCGGCGACCACGTCGACCGACTCGTCGACGGCCTGGCCCGCCGGGAGACGGGTCAGAGACGGTCCAGGTCGCCGAGCGGCCAGTAGCGCACGAAGGCCCGCCCGACGATCGAGTCCACGGGGACCGGGCCGAAGAAGCGGCTGTCCCGGGAGTTCGGGCGGTTGTCGCCCATGACGAACACGTGGCCCTCGGGCACCCGGCAGGACCCGGCACCGCCGTCGTCGCACCAGGGCACCGCCCCGAAGTCGTCGGTGCCCTCCGACCAGGCCAGGTAGGGCTCGATGAGCAGCCCGCCGTCGATGAGGATGCGCCCGTCCACCGCGGTGACCGTCTCCCCCGGGAGGCCGATCACCCGCTTGATGAGGTGGTCGGCGCCCGGTTCGGCCGACGCCGGTGGGTCGAACACCACCAGGTCGCCCCGGTTCACGTCGTGGAGGCGGTAGCTGAGCTTGTTGACGAGGATCCGATCGCCCGAGGTGAGGGTGGGCTCCATGGAGGGCGTCGGGATGTAGAAGGTCCCGAGCAGGAAGGCACGGACCACGAAGGCCAGCGCCAGGGCACCGACCACCACGGCACCCCACTCGATGACGGCCCGTCGGGCACCGGCGTTTCGGCTGGGAACGGGCCCGGGCTCCGGCGCGCCGGGCTGTGCAGCGACCGGCGGTGCCGGTGGTGGAGGAGGTGGAGCGACCGGCGCCTCGGGCGGGACGGTGGGCACGGTGGGCACGGTGAACGTGTGCTCCGATGGCGGGGGCGGCGCCATGCCCGCCGGGTCCTCCACCGTGGGGAGGCCCGCACGGGCCCGCGCCCGCTCCAGGACGTCGTCGGACCAGTCGCCGTCGGCCCGGTCCGGCATCCCGTCCGGGGTCTGGTCGGGGGGCTGATCCGTCACGCGACGAACCTAGCGCCCACCCCTCGGCGGTCCGTGGCGCCCGGTGGAGCAGCCGACGTGCCCGCCGACGCTCCGCTCAGTGGTACCGGGCCAGGACCCGAGCGGCGGCGGCCGACCGGAGGTCCTCGCCGAGCCCGTCGGGGGCGTCCACCACCGTGGCCGCCGGACCGAGCCGGAGCAGCAGTCGCTCCAGCCACTGCTCGGCGGCCACCGGCAGGGTCACCCGGATGCCGCCACCCTCCAGGTCCTCGGTCGCCACGGTGGGGTACTGGTCCGCCACCCACCGGGCCGACCGGTCGAGGTCGAGGACCACCTGGGGCAACGAACCGTCCACGGGCACGCCGTCCATCTCCTCGCCGACGTCCGGCGGCGGGTCGAAGGCGTCGTCCACCACCGCCACCTCACGCACCCGGTCCAGGCGGAAAACCCGGAGGTCGCCGGCCTGACGGCAGTGGGCGGTCAGGTACCAGAAGCCTGCGTAGACGCACCGGTGGGGTTCGACCACCCGATGGGTCATCTCGTCCCGGTCGTAGGAGTAGTAGTCCATCTCCACGCAGCGTCGGTCGCGGATGGCTCCCTCCAGGAGGCCGAGGGTCTCGCCGACGCCGGACAGCACGTTGACCTGGACCGACCCGGCTCCGGGCCCCAGCACCGTGGACAACTTGAGGACGGCCCGCTCCAACGGCCCCAGGTCGGCGTCCTCTCCACCGGCCCGATGCAGGTGCTCGGCCACCTCGCGGGCCATGGCCTGGATCCCGGCCAACTGCTCGCGCCCCACCCCCAACGGACGGGGCACCAGGTCGTTGTGTCGGAGGCGGATCCGGCGCTCCGTGAACTCGAAGTCGAAGAGGTCGGACGTGGTCAGGCGGTCCAGGTGGAGGTCGTCGTCCACGTACTGGAGGTCCTCGAGGTCGACCAGGAGCTGGTCGATCGGGTAGTCGAAGCGCTGGGCCACCTCCTGTGGCGTCGCCCCGTCGTCGCCCCGATCGGCCAACCAGGCCACCAGGTTCAGGAGCCGGACCAGCTTCTCCATCGCCGGGAGCGGTGCCATCAGGCCACTCCCCCGTCGCCGCCCAGCTCGGTCAACCACCGGACCATCGCGTCGCGGACCTCCGGCGGCCCCAGGACCTCGGCCCCGTCGAGCAAGGTCAGGACGAAGCCACGGAAGGCGGCGAGGTTCCGGACCGACTCGGTCACCACCAGCGACCCGTCGGAGCGACGGTCGGTGACCGCCGCCTCGCCGAGGAAGCGCTCCACCCAGGCGGCGTGCCGCGGGTCCACCAGGACCTCGACGTCCACGGCGTCGCCGTCGCCCGCCCGCCAGAAGTGGTCGGCCCGGATCGGGTGTGGGCGCTCGGGAGGCTCGAATCGCGCTCCGGTCCGGGCCACGGAACCCGGCTCGATCCGATCGGCCCGGAACTGACGGCCACCCTCCCGGTCCGTGTCGTACCCACTGAGGTGCCAGTGGCCCTTGACGTAGGCCATCAGGTGGGGCTGGACCTTCCGCTCCCGCGTCTCGTCCGATCCGGCGTCCCGGTAGGCGAAGGCGACGGTGGCCGAGTCGGTGACGGCCACGAGCAGGCTCCGGATGTCCTCGTCGTCGCCGATGCCGGCGCTGGGGATGGGCGCGTCGCCGGGCTCCGCCGAGGCATCGCCCCCCAGCTCCCACAGCCGGACGTCGGACCCCATGGCCGACAGCACGAGGGCGACGGCCGCCGATTCGTCCCGGTCGAAGGCCGGTAGGTCGGTCCCGAACTCCGCCTGGTCGATGGTGTAGCCCTCGGCATCGAAGTGCGGGCTGAGCCCGATGACCAGGTCGATCCCGTTCCGTCGGAGCTCGGCCTTGTCCCGCTCGAACATCATCCGGGCCGACTCGGGATCCGCCGCCGGGTAGGTCCCGTCCGGGAGCCGGTCCATGATCTGGACGCGCGTCAGGGGATACGGCGCGTCCATCAGGACGGCGATGAGCTTGGCCAGTCGCTCCCACTTCTCGAGGCCCGCCATGGCCCGAACCCTAGGCCCGGGACCGGCTTGAATCAGAGCGACTCGGTCAGAGCGACTCGATCAACTTCTCGACACGTTCGTCCTCGGAACGGAACGGGTCCTTGCACAGCACCGTCCGTTGGGCCTGGTCGTTGAGCTTCAGGTGCACCCAGTCCACCGTGTAGTCCCGGTTCCGCTCCTTGGCCCGGCGGATGAACTCCCCCCGGAGCCGGGCCCGGGTGGTGGCCGGCGGAGAAGCCTTCGCCTCGTCGATCTCGGCGTCGGTCACCGTCCGCTCCATCATGCCGCGGTCCTGCATCCGGTAGAAGAGGCTCCGGTCGCGGTCCACGTCGTGGTACTGGAGGTCCAGCAGCAGGACCCGGGGGTCGGAGAGCGCCAGCCCGTGCCGACTCCGGTACGCCTCCACCAGGTGGTACTTGGCCACCCAGTCGCACTCCCGGTCCAGGCCCAACGGGTCCTTCTCGATCCCCTCCAGGCAGTGCTGCCACATGGACAGCACCTTCGCCTCCTCGTCGTCGACGCCGCGATGGTCGGCGAAGCGCAGGGCCCGGTCCAGGAACTCCCGTTGCACGTCCAGGGCGCTGACCTCCCGACCACTGGCCAGGCGGACCGGTTGCCGGCAGGTCAGGTCGTTGCTGATCTCCCGGATGGCCCGGATGGGGTTCTCCAGGGTCATGTCCCGGAACATCACGTTGGGTTCCTCGAGCATCCGCAGCAGGAAGCCACACGCCCCCACCTTCAGGAATGAGGCGTACTCGCTCATGTTGGAGTCGCCCACGATGACGTGGAGCCGGCGGTACTTCTCGGCGTCGGCGTGCGGCTCGTCCCGCGAGTTGATGATCGGCCGCGACCGGGTCGTGGCGCTCGACACGCCCTCCCAGATGTGGGCGGCCCGCTGGCTGATGCTGAACCCGGCCCCGCCCCGGGCGTTCTCGTAGATCTTCCCCGCGCCGGCCCAGATCTGCCGGGTCACCAGGAACGGGATCAGCACCTCGTCGTACTCGGCCGAGTCGTCCCGCCGGGTGGTCAGGTAGTTCTCGTGGCAGCCGTACGAGTTGTTGGCCGAGTCGGTGTTGTTCTTGAACAGGTAGACGTCGCCGTTGATGCCCTCGTCCCGCAGGTAGCGCTCAGCCAGCTTGGAGAGCTCCTCGAGGTTGCGCTCGCCGGCCTTGTCGTGGGCCACCACGCCCCGGACCGAGTCGCACTCGGGGGTGGCGTACTCGGGGTGGGAGCCGACGTCGAGGTACAGGCGGGCCCCGTTGGCCAGGAAGACGTTGGAGCTGCGGCCCCAGTGCACGACCTTCCGGAACAGGTAGCGGGCCACCTCGTCCGGGCTGAGCCGACGCGTGCCGTCCACCGTGCAGGTGATGCCGTACTCGTTCTCGATCCCGTAGATCCGACGCTGCACGGGGCCCCCGGGTCGACGTCGGCGGACCGTCAGGCCAGGAGGCCGTCGAGCTCGTCGCCCTCGATGCGCCGGAAGGCCCGCCGGCCGTTGGAACGGGCCAGGACGGCCACCTCCAGGTCGTCGGCCACCAGGGTCCGGTCCGGTCCGGCCAGCGCGGCGACCGCCCGACCCACCGCGGCCCCCAGGTCGGCCGTCCGCTCCCAGGTCTCCTCCATGCGGCCCCGGATGCTCTCGGCCTCGCCGCCGATGGCCGCGAAGGTGTCCATGTCCATCACCGTGCCGTCGTAGAGCAGGTGGAACAGCTGGTCGCCATCGGGCTCCTCGCCCATCTCGCCGACCAGCAGCTCGATCTCCATCGGCTTCTGCTCGTGGGTGAAGTGCTGGCCGAGGAACTCGGCGTACAGGTTGGCCAGGGACCGGGCGTCGACGTCCTCGCGGCTGTAGGCGTAGCCCTTCATGTCGGCGTGCCGGACCCCGCCCTTGCGGAGGCCGTCGAACTCGTTGTAGCGGCCCACCCCGACGAAGCCGATCCGGTCGTAGATCTCGCTGACCTTGCGCAGCGTGTTCGACGGGTTCTCGGCGCACAGCAGCACCCCGTCGGCGTAGGTGCATCCCACGGCGGCACGGCCCCGGGAGATGCCCTTGCGGGCGAAGTCGGCCCGGTCCTTCATCAGCTGCTCGGGCGACACGTACATGGGCATGCCCATCAGTCGGCCCTCCCGGCGGCCGCGCCGCTGGTGAGCGACTCCAGCAGGACCGCCGTGCGCTCGGCCACCCGGTCGTCGCCGAGGCGCTCGAAGCCGTCGGCGGTGATGCTGGCCACCACCGGGTAGATGCCCCGGATGGGGTCGGGGCCGCCGGTTGCGCTGTCCTCGTCGGCGGCCTGGAAGAGGGCTTCGACGACCACGTCGACCGCCTCGTCCTCCGACATGGCGTTCCGGTAGCGGAGCTTCACGACCGTCGATGCGTGGAGGCTGCCCGAGCCGGTGGCCGCGTGGTCCCGTTCCTCGTACCGGCCGCCGGTGGCGTCGAACTGGAAGAGGCGACCGGTGTCGTGGCGGTGGTCGTAGCCGGCGAACAGCGGGATGACCACCAGGCCCTGCATGGCCATCGGCAGGTGCCCGCGGAGCATCTGGCTGAGCTGGTTGGCCTTGCCGTCCAGGCTCAGCGCCTTGCCCTCCACCTTCTCGTAGTGCTCCAACTGGAGCTGGAAGAGGCGCACCATCTCCATGGCCATGCCGGCCGTCCCGCTGATGGCCACGCCGGAGTGCCGGTCGGCCGGGAAGACCTTCTCGATGCTGCGATGGCTGATCAGGTTGCCGGACGTGGCCCGCCGGTCGCCGGCCATGACCACGCCGTCCCTGTGGCGGACGGCCACCACGGTGGTCCCGTGTGGAGCCAGGCCGGCCGGTGCGGGGGCCGAAGGGGTGACCGCCTCGGGCAGGCCGAGGCCGGACCGCTCCAGGAGGCCCAGGAAGCTGGGACCGGGGTCCTCGTCGGGGGCGAATAGCGGAAGGCCCACGGTTCGGCTACTCCCCGCCCTTCTGGATGTAGCTCTTGACGAACTCCTCGGCGTTGGTCTCCAGGACCTCGTCGATCTCGTCCAGCAGGTCGTCCAACTCGTCCTTGAGGCGTTCGCCCCGCTCGGTGGCGCCCGGTGCGGCGGCGACCTCGGCGACCTCCACGTCCTCGGAATCGGTTCCGGCATCCCGCCGGCGCTGTTCCTGTTCGGCCATCTCGCCTTCCAGCCTCCCGGCCCCGCAGGGCCTCCGTCCGTCCCGGTCGAACCGTCCCGCTCAGGTGGCCAGCCGCTCGATGAGCTCGTCGACCGTCTCGCAGGTGTCGAGGAGCGTAGCCACGTGCTCGGCGGTGCCGCGGCGCGGCTCCATCATGGGCACCCGCCGCAGCGACTCCCCGGCCACGTCGAACACCATGGAGTCCCAGTTGGCGGCCACGATCCGGTCCGGCCAGCGGGCCAGGCACCGGCCCCGGAAGTAGGCCCGGGTGTCCTCCGGTGGCTCGGCGGTGGCCCGACGGGCGTCGTCGGCGTCCACGAGCGTCTCGGCCCCCAGGCGGGCGAACAGCGACCGGTCGGGCCGCAGGTCGTGGTACTGGAGGTCGAGGGCGGCCAGGCGGAGGTCGTCGTGGGCCAGGCCGTGCCGGTCCCGGAAGCCGTCGACCACCCGGCGCTTGGTGATCCAGTCCACCTGGCCGGCCAGCGACTCGGGGTCGGACTCCAGGGCGGACAGCACGTCCTCCCACCGCTGGACCACCTGGTGGGCCACCGGCCCGCCGACCATCTCGTCGCCGTGGTCGTCGAGGTACCGCCGGGCGGCGGCCAGGATCTCCCACTGGACCTCGACGGCCGTGGCCCGCCGCCCGTCGGCCAGCTCCAGGGTGGCCCCGAGCTCGACGTCCCAGCTGACGGCCTGCAGGGCCCGGACCGGGTCGACCACCGCCAGGTTCGGATCGAGGGCGTCCTCCTCCACCATGGCCAGCACGAGCGCCGTGGACCCCACCTTCAGGAAGGTCGCCACCTCGCACATGTTGGCGTCGCCCACGATCACGTGGAGCCGCCGGTAGCGCAGCGGGTCGGCGTGCGGTTCGTCCCGGGTGTTGACGATGGGCCGCTTCAGCGTGGTCTCCAGGCCCACCTCCTCCTCGAAGAAGTCGGCCCGCTGGGTGATCTGGAACGGCACGTCGAACCGGTTCCGGAACGGCAGCTCGCAGCCCACCTTGCCGGCCCCGGTGAACACCTGTCGGGTCACGAAGTGGGTGGTGGCGTGCTGGACGATCCGGCCGAACGGCGTCGAGCGGTCCATGAGGTAGTTCTCGTGGCAGCCGTAGCTGTTGCCCTTGCCGTCCGAGTTGTTCTTGTAGACGACCAGCTCCTGGTCGTCGGGCAGCACCTCGTTGGCCGCCTCCATGGACTCCACGAGGATCATCTCGGCCGCCCGGTCCTGGAGGACGACCGACAGGGCGTCGGCGCACTCCGGGGTGGAGAGCTCCGGGTGGGCGTGGTCCACGTAGTAGCGGGCGCCGTTGGTCAGCACCGCGTTGACCAGGTGGGTCTCGATCTCGGGGGCCATGGCGTCCAGCGGGGTGAAGCCCCGCACGTCGACCGACGGGGACTCGTCCACGAAGTCCCAGCCGACCCGGGGCGCACCCGGCCCCGACCCCGGCGCGGCCAGCCGGCTCAGGTAGGCGTTGATGAGCAGGGACGACGCCGAGATGGGGTTGGGCTCGTCGACGCCCCGGTGGACGATGCCGAACTCGGTCTCGATCCCGAGCGTCTTGGGAACGGCCATCTCCGGAGGGCGGCCGGGCTCAGAGGTACTGGCCGGTGCCGACGCCCTCGATGGCCCGCCCGCCGGCCTCGTCGGCCTGCCGGTTGATGAGGGTGCGGACGTACACGATCCGCTCGCCCTTCTTGCCCGAGATCTTGGCCCAGTCGTCCGGGTTGGTGGTGTTGGGCAGGTCCTCGTGTTCCCGGAACTCCTGGCGCACGGACTGGACCATGTCCTCGGTGCGGATGCCCTTCGGGCCGCCGGCCAGTTGGCGCTTGATGGCCAGCTTCTTGGCCCGCCGCACGATGTTCTCGACCATGGCGCCCGAGGCGAAGTCCCGGAAGTAGAGGACCTCCTTGTCGCCGTTCTGGTACGTGACCTCGAGGAAGCGATTCTGCTCGTCGTCGCCGTACATCTCGGCCACCGTCTCGTCGATCATGGCCAGGGCGGCCTTGTTGCGGTCGCCTCCACCCGTGGTGGCCACCAGGTCCTCGTCGATGGGCAGGTCGCCGACCAGGTAGCGGGAGAAGATGGCCGCCGCCGCGGTCGCATCCGGTCGCTCGATCTTGATCTTCACGTCGAGGCGGCCGGGGCGCAGGATGGCCGGGTCGATGAGGTCCTCCCGGTTCGAGGCACCGATCACGATCACGTTGCGCAGCGTCTCCACGCCGTCGATCTCGGCCAGCAGCTGCGGGACGATCGTCGACTCGATGTCGGAGCTGATGCCGGTGCCCCGGGTGCGGAACAGCGACTCCATCTCGTCGAAGAAGACGATGACCGGCCACCCCTGCTCCGACTTCTCCCGGGCCCGCTGGAAGACGAGGCGGATCTGGCGCTCCGTCTCGCCCACGTACTTGTTGAGCAGCTCCGGCCCCTTGATGTTGAGGAAGTAGCTGCGGGCCTCGGCGTCGCCGGACACCTCGGAGACCTTCCCGGCCAGCGAGTTGGCCACGGCCTTGGCGATGAGGGTCTTGCCGCAGCCCGGCGGGCCGTAGAGCAGGATCCCCTTGGGGGCCGGCAGGTCGTACTCGGCGAACAGGTCCTGGTGCAGGAACGGGAGCTCCACGGCGTCCACGATCTGCTCGATCTGGGCGTCCAGGCCGCCGACGTCCTCGTAGCTGACGTCCGGGACCTCCTCGAGGACCAGGTCCTCCACCTCGGGTCGGGGCAGCAGCTCGAGCAGGAGGCCGGAGCGGGGATCGACCATGACCGAGTCGCCGCTGTGCAGGCCGGTGCCGACCAGCTCGGTGGCCAGCTCGACCACCCGTTCCTCGTCGCCGCGGCCGACCACCAGGGCGCGTTGGCCGCCGGCCAGCAGCTCCTTGACGGTGACCACCTCGCCGGTCTGGTCGTGGCGCCGGGACATCACCACGCTCATGGAGTCGTTGAGGACGACCTCCTGACCGGCCTCGATCTCGTCGGCCAGGTCCGGCAGCACGCCGACCCGCATCTTGCGGCCACCGGAGTGGACGTCGACCGAACCGTCCTCGTTGACCTGCAGGACGGTGCCGTAGGCCGACGGGGGCTGGGAGAGCTTCTCGACCTCCTCGCGGAGCACGGCGATGCGCTCCCGGGCCGTCTCCAGGGTGGTGTTCAGCTTCTGGTTGCGCGCGTTCGCCCGGGCCAGCTCCCGGTTGGCGTCGCGGGCCTCGGCCTCCAGGCGGGAGAGCTGGCGGGGCGTGTCGACCAGGCGTCGACGAAGCTCCTCGAGCTCCCGCTCCATCTCGACCGGATCGGGGGTGTCCGGAGTCGCGACGTCCTCCGTGGGCTTCCCCTCGGCATCGGCGTCAGGCGTCCGTTCCTCCACGTGGCCGACCCTAGCCCCGGGGCTTCCCCCACCCCGCGCCGCGTTCCGTGCCTCCGGCGCCCGGTTCGTCCATCGTCGGAGGCGGCCGGTCGGAATGCGGTGGGAGGATCCGGGGGCTGGGTACACTCACCCACGTCCTCCCGACGGCCGCGCGGCCGGAGGAACGGACCATGCCGGGACAGCCGGCACCGCCCAGCATCCGGCACGGACCCACCGTGCCCACAGAGAGGAAACCCCCCGACGATGAAGGTCTGGATCGACCAGGATCTCTGCACCGGCGACGGCCTCTGCGAGGAGATCGCCCCCGACGTCTTCGCCCTGCTCGACGACGGTCTGGCCTACGTGAAGGACGGCGACAAGATCCTCAGCGACCCCGCCGGCGCCGAGGCCGTGGCCCCCGTGCCCGCCGGCCAGGAGGAGGCCACCATCGAGTCGGCCGAGGAGTGCCCCGGGGAGTGCATCTACATCGAGGTCGACTGACCCGCTCCTCCCACAGAACGCTTCCGAACGGGCGGCCTCCGGGCCGTCCGTTCGCCGTTTTGGGCACCGCCTGTCCGACCGGCCCCGAGGTGGTCGAGTCGGGCCGGGCTCAGCGGTCGCGGCAGGGACCGGGACCCGGGGGGTCCACGTCCACCCGTGCCATGAGGTCCCGGAGCTCGCCGACCTGGACGGCGTAGGCCACCGGCGTGCCGCCCCTGGCCCTCGAGAACGCCACCCCCACCACCC
>JAERSW010000003.1 GCA_016845305.1 Acidimicrobiales bacterium | reverse complement strand
TGCCGATGGGGAGTTCGTGAGCGCCCCACGCCTCGACGACCTGCTCTCCTGTCACGCCGGGACCGTGGCACTCGTGGACGCCGCCGACGGCGACGGCCCGTGCGTGCCGGTGCTGGCGCTGTTCGACCACGAGGAGGTGGGGAGCGAGTCGGCCACCGGTGCCGGTGGACCCCTGCTGCACCGCACCCTGCGCCGCCACCTGGGCCTGTCGGACCGCCCGCTGGAGGGGTCGCTGGTGCTGTCGGTGGACGGCGCCCACGGCACGCATCCCAGCCGGGCGCACCGCCACGACCCCGAGCATCCGGTGCGCCTCGACGGCGGCCCGGTCCTGAAGGTCAACGCCAAGGTGCGTTACGCCACGGACGCCCCCGGCCTGGCCATGGTCCGTCTGGCCGCCGAACGGGCCGGCGTGCCGCTGCAGACGTTCGTGAGCCGCAACGACCTGCCGTGCGGGTCGACGATCGGGCCCGTCACCTCGGCCCGGACCGGGATCCGGACCGTCGACCTCGGCGTCGCCCAGTTGGCCATGCACAGCGCCCGGGAGTTCTGCGGCAGCAGCGACCCGGCGGCACTCCACGGGTTGCTCCTGGAGTTGATGACGCGCTGACCCGCTGAGGCGCTGCGGGCCCCGGTCCGGTCAGTCCGACCGCACCAACCGGTCCTGCACCGCTGCGAGGGCATGGCCCGACGCCGTCCGGACCCGCCGGTAGGGCGCCACCAGCATCAGGAGCATGGGGAAGATCTCCAGGCGTCCCACCAGCATCAGCACGGTCAGCACCACCCGGGCCGGCGTCGGGTAGGCATCCGCGAACGAGGAGGTCGGCCCCGCCTCGCCCAGGGCGGGGCCCATGTTGCCCAGGGCGCTGATCACGCCGCTGAAGGCGGTCACGAGGTCGGCGCCCAGCGCGGCGACGATCACCGTGCCACCGACCACCAGGAGCCCGTAGACGACCATGAAGCCGGCGATCCGTTCCACGATCGACTCCGACAGGAGGCTCGGTCCGAGGCGGATCGGCAGCAGGGCCCGGGGCTTCCGGAGTGCCCGCAGGGTGCGGTAGGCGTGGGCCATGCCGACCCGGAGCCGCATCACCTTCACGCCGCCGGACGTGGAGCCGGTGCATCCCCCGAACACCAGAAGCAGCAGCAGGACCATCTGCGGCCCGGAGGCCCAGGCCGTGAAGTCCCCGGGGCTCCCGGTGCCGGTGGCGTTGCCGTAGCCCGTGCTGGTGCCGAGGGACACCACGTTGAAGGCGGCGGACCGCAGGGCGTGCCCAACCCCCATGCCGTCGCCGGCCAGGAGCACGGTGATGACCGCCGCCGAGAGGCCCAGGAGGACCACGTAGGCCCGGAACTCCCGGTCGTGCCAGTAGCGGAACCTCCGCGCCCGCAGCGCTGAACTGTGGAGGGCGAAGCTGGCCCCACCCAGCAGCATGGCCACCACGAGGACGCCCTCGACCGCAGCGCTGTCCCAGTGGCCGATCGAGGCGTCCTTCGTGGAGAACCCGCCGGTGGAGGCCGTGGTCAGGGCGTGGGCCAGGGCGTCGAACGGCCCCATGCCGGCCACCAGGAGCCCCACGCCGACGACGAGGGTGAGGGTCAGGTACACCAGCCAGAACCAGGCCGCCGTGGTCTTGATGCGGGGGGCCAGGCGGTCGATGCCGACGCCCGGGGACTCGGCGTCGATGAGGCCCAGGCCGCTCGAGCGCAGCGCGGGCAGGACCATCACCACCAGGACCACGATGCCCATGCCACCCGCCCACTGGGTGAGCTGGCGGTAGAGCAGCACGCCGGTGCCCTGGGCCTCGATCGGGTTGTGGGCGCCGAACACCGTCGACCCGGTGGCCGAGAAGCCCGACACCGACTCGAAGAGGGCGTCGGCCAGCACCACCGCCCACGGCCGGCCCGGCACCGCGAACGTGCCCGCCAGGAGGTACGGGAGGGCGCCGAGGACCGAGGCGAACACCCAGGTGGCGCCCACCGCGGTGAACACCGCGGTGTGGTCCAGGGCACCCGGTCGGGTCGGCCACCACAGGGCGACGGCCACCACCGTGGTGATCGCCGCCGCCAGGAGGACCGCCGGGCCCTCGTCGCCGGCGCCCAGCTCGACGAGGCCGGACAGCAGCATCCCCGCGGCCACGAACAGGAGGGCCAGGCCGGACACGTGCCGGGTGGTCCCGGCCCACACGCCCCGTCCGGCCACCCCACGCTCGGGCAGTGGGATGGTCGGGATGCGACGACGGATCGACCGCCAGCGCTCCATCCCCGTGGGCTTCCTGTGGGGGGTCCGGGGAGGCCGGGGCGCCGTCACGAGCGACCCCCACTCCGGCCGGTGGGCCTACCCCGGCGGAGGGACCGCCAGCGACGGCGGATCCGGGCCCGGTCCCGGACCACGGTGACGCCGGCCCCGACGGCCACGAAGGCCGGGTACACCGAGAGTCGGCCGATGACCATGGCGGGTAGCAGGGCCAGGCGGACCCCGTCCGGCCACGTGGCCGGGTCGACCACCGCCCCGTCGAGGGTGCGGACCGGTCCGGCCGTGGAGATGGCGTGCACGGCCGCGCCGAGCGCGGTGGCCAGGTCGAGACCGCCGACGGCCACCACCAGGGCGGTGGCGAAGAGCACGCTGACGAACAGGAACTGGGTGACGACGACCTTGGAGAGGGTGTCCTCGTCGGCCACCCGGCCACCGAGGCGGACCAGGGTCAGGCTCCGGGGGTGCAGCTGGCGCAGCATCTCCCGCACGGCCGACTGGGCCAGGATCCGATGGCGCAGGATCTGGAAGCCGCCGCCCGCCGAGCCCACCATCGGCCCGATGGACGCCAAGCCGAGGACGAGGACGGGGGCGGCCGGGGCCCAGGTGCCACCGGGTGCCGACGGGAACCCCGTGGTGGTCAGGGCCGAGGTGACCGTGAACGCCGCCCCCCGGAGGCCGTCGGCTCCTCCCCCGTCGGTCCAGAGCAGGAAAAGCAGCGTCCCGACGACCACCAGGCCCACGTAGATCTGCAGTTCGTCGGAGCGGAGCAGGTTGCGGGCCCGACCGTGGACGAGGCGCCACAGGACCACCAGCGAGGTCCCGGCCACGCCCATGCCGCCGATGGCGACCCACTGGAGGGCGGAGGTGTCGAGTTGTGCCCCGACGGACCGGCCGCCGGTCGATGCGGTGGCCATGGCCAGCAGGAGGGCGTCGAACGGTGCGGCGCCGGCGACCGCGTAGGCCACCCAGGTCAGGACGCTGACCGAACCGTGGATGGCGAGGATGTTGCGGACCGCGGTGGCCTGGTCGGGGGTCATGGGCCGTCGGCCACCGCGCCGGGACCGGTCGGCGAACTCCCGTCCCGCCCCGAAGAACGGGAGGATGGCCACCCCCACCATCAGCGCCCCGAGGCCGCCCAGCCACTGGGCACCGGCCAGCAGGAAGCGGCCGCCGTGGTCGTCGAGGGCCGGGTGGAGGACGCCGATGGCGGTGGTGGTGCCCGCCGCGGTGGCATCGGCCAAGGCGTCGACCAGCCCCGAGGCGGTGACGGGTGCGGCCCCCGTCGCCAGGAGCAGGCCGGCCACGAGGACGATGACGCCGACCAGGGCGCCGACGGTGGCCACGAGGACGTCGGCGTCGCGGATCCGTTCGGCCGGTCGGCTCCCCGCACGCAGCAGCCCGGCCCCCACGCCGAGCAGGCCGCCGACCACCAGCAGGACGGCGGTGTCGTCGCCGGCGCCGACCAGGTCGACCAGACCGGCCACCGTGGCCAGCAGCCCCGCAGCGCCCAGGGCCACGACGGCGGCCAGCGCCCCCGCCGACGTCCAGGACGCCCAGCGCCGTCCCGTCGAGGTGCTCCCGCCCGGGATCCAGCGAGCCACGAGGCGCCTGCTCCGGGCCGGCTACTCGAAGAGCTCGGACAGGCGTTCGGCCTGCCCGGGCCGGACCACGGCGATCACGTGGTCCCGTGGCCGCAGCGTGCTCTGCCCTCGGGCGATCTGCGCCTTCCCGTCCCGCACGATGGCGCCGATCAGGACGTCCTCGTGCAGGCCCAACTGCGAGATGGCCTTCCCGTCGCACGAACACCCGGGGCTGACCGCGAACTCCACCACCTCGGCATCGCCGTGCAACGAGGTGGCCACCGCGGCCACCGTGTCGCCCTCGCCCCGGACGAAGCGCAGCACGCTGTTGGCGGTCGCCGTGCGGGGGCTGATGGTGGCGTCCACCTCGTGCGCCTCCAGCAGGTCCAGGAGCTGGAGCCGGTGCACCACGGCGATGGTCTCCGGTGCCCGGTCCTTCCCGAGGGCCCGGGCGCCCGCCGCCTTGGCGTACAGGCAGGCCAGGACGTTGGCGTCGTCGTGGCCGGTGAGCGCCACCACCACGCCCCGCGGCTTGGCCACGCCGGCGTCGTCGAGCAGCGAGGCGTCGGTGATGTCGCCCGGATAGACCAGCACCCCGAGCCGTTCCACCAACTGGGTGGCACGGTCCCGCTGCTTCTCGATGATGGCCACGTCGATGCCACGCGCCATGAGCGAGTCGGCCAGCATCTCGGCGGTCCGCCCGCCGCCGAGGAGCAGCGCGTGGTCGGGGACCTCCCGGGCCAGGCCGAGGTCCCGGGTGACGGACTCCAGCGCCCGCTTCTTGCAGATGACGGTCAGCAGGTCGCCCTCGCGCAGCGTCCAGTCGCCGCGGGGGATGGCGGTGCGTTCCTCGTCGTCCTCGCCGTCCCGGCGGGTGATGGAGCCCACGATGAAGTCCCACTCAGGGCCGAGGCGCTCACCGAGGCGGCGCAACGACTCGCCGACCAGCGGTGCGTGGCCGGGCAGCCGGGCGCTGAGCACCACGACCTCGCCGTCGGCCATCTCGTCGAGTTCCAGGGCGCCGGGAAGGGCCACGAGGCGCAGGACGGCCTCGGCCACCTCCTCGTCGGGATCGATGACGAGGTGGTCGTCGGCGCCGGCGAACAGGGCCGCCGACTGGGCACGACGCAGGGTGCGGGACTCGACCCGCACCACGGTCTTGGCCACGCCGGCGTGACGGGCCAGCAGGGCGCACAGGATGTTGACCTCGTCGCCCTTGGTGACGGCCACCAGGAGGTCCGTGTCCTCGACCCCGGCCTCCTTGAGGACCTCGGGGTCCGTGCCGCTGCCCTGGACCTTGAGGACGTCGAGGCCCTCCATCTCGGTCTCGAGCTGGCGGAACCGGGTCCCGTCGACCTCGATGAGGACCACGTCGTGGTCCTGGCTGCTCAGTCGGTCGGCGATGTAGGTACCGACCTCGCCGGCACCCACCACGATGATGCGCACGTCGTGATCATCCCGCATCCCGGGGCGTCGCGGGTGGCACGGGCCGGACCACGCCCACCTCGGTGACGACCAGGTCGAGCGGGACGTCCCACGGTCGGGCCTCGATGCGCTCCACCACCTGGACGTCATGGCACACGCCCACCAGCAGCGGAGCGCCCTTCCGGTCGGTGGCCGCCCGAGCGAACGTCCGGTCGTAGAAGCCGGCGCCGTGGCCGATCCGGTTGCCGGCGTGGTCGGCGGCCACCAGGGGCACCAGCACCACGTCGAGG
>JAERSW010000002.1 GCA_016845305.1 Acidimicrobiales bacterium | reverse complement strand
CCCGGCGACGGGACCGGCTACGTGATCGGGTTCTTCGCCCACTGGTGCCCGCACTGCCAGGACGAGCTCCCGAAGCTGGTCGAGTGGATCGCACGGGCTGGCCTGCCCGACGGCGTCGAGGTGGTGGCCGTGTCCACCGGGGTGCGTCTCGAGCGTGGCAACCCGCCGGCCGCCTGGTTCGACGGCGAGGGTTGGCTGGAGACGGTGGTCCGCGACGACGACGCCAGCTCGGTGGGGCTGGCGTACGGGCTACGGAGCTTCCCGTACTTCGTGGTCGTGGGGACCGACGGGCGGGTCCGGGGCCGGATCAGCGGCGGCCTGGCTCCCCAGCAGTGGGAGTGGCTGCTCGACCAGGCGGGCCGCTCGGGCATGGTCACCTCCGGCGCCGGCACCGCCTGACCCGGCCCGAGGCCACGACCGGCATGCAGGACCGCTGGGACGACGCCGAGGCCGCCGCGGTCGGGTCCGACCCGATCGCCCAGTGCGTGCACTGCACCCGCCTGATCGGGTCCGACCCGTCGCTGGTGCTGCACGGCGGCGGCAACTCGTCGGTCAAGGCGTCGATGGTCGACGTCACCGGCCGCGACGTCGACGCCATCCACGTCAAGGGCTCGGGCTGGGACATGGCCACCATCGAGGCACCGGGCCTGGCGCCGCTGCACCTGCCCCGCCTGCGCGAGCTGCTGGAGCTGGACCGGCTGAGCGACCCGGACATGATGCGGGAGCTGGCCGCGGCCAAGGTCGATCCCGGTGCCCCCAACCCGTCGGTCGAGTCGCTGCTGCACGCCTTCCTGCCGCACCGGGCCGTCCAGCACAGCCACGCCGACGTGATCGTGCAGCTGACGAACCTGGCCGACGGCGGCGGGGTCGTCCGCGAGGTGTTCGGCGACGACGTGGTGGTCGTCCCCTACGTGATGCCGGGCTTCGACCTGGCCCGCCTGGTGCGCGAGGCGTGGCCCGAGGAGGCCCACGACGGCACGACCGGCATGGTGCTGCTGAACCACGGGCTGTTCACCTTCGGCGACGACTCGGCGACCGCCTACCGGCGCCACGTGGACCTGATCGGTCGGGCCGAGGCGTGGTTGGCACGCGAGGCGCCGCAGGTCGACGACGAGCCGGCGCCGCTGCCCGACGTCCTGCTCGACGACCTGGCCGAGCTGCGTCGGCTGCTGTCGGTGGCCGCCGGTGGGCCGATGGTGGTGCGACGCCACGTCGACCCGGTGGTGCGGTCGTTCGTGGGGCGTGACGACCTGGCCTCGCTGGCCGGCCGGGGTCCGCTGACGCCCGACCACGTGATCCGGACCAAGCGGGTGCCGATGGTCGGCCGCGACGCCGATGCCCTCGACGGGTACGTGGCCGACTACGGGGCCTACGTCGACGACCACCGCGACCGGGTTCGCACCGAGCTGGTGCCCATCGACCCGGCGCCGCGGATCGTGCTCGACCCCGGCCTCGGGATGCTGGCGGCGGGGAGGACGGTGGCCGAGGCGGGGATCGCCGCGGACGTCTACCACCACACCATGCCGGTGCTGGCCCGGGCCGAGGACCACCTCGGCGGCTACGCGCCGCTGGCGCCGGAGCACCTGTTCGACGTCGAGTACTGGGACCTCGAGCAGGCCAAGTTGGCGGCGTCGGGGCCGCGGCCGGAGTTCGCCGGGATGGTCGCCCTGGTCACCGGCGCGGCGTCGGGCATCGGCCGGGCGTGCGCGCTCGAGCTGCTGGGCCGGGGCGCCGCGGTGGTGGCGATCGACCTCGACGCCGCGGTGGCCGAGGTGTCGGGGAGCGCGGCGTGGCTGGGCGTGGCCGCCGACGTGACCGACCCGATGGCGATGGAGGCAGCGCTGCGGTCCGGGGTGGAGGCCTTCGGTGGAGTGGACCTGGTGGTGGTGGCCGCCGGGATCTTCGGACCGTCGGCGCCGTTGGACGAACTCGACGCGGAGGAGTGGCGTCGGGTCATGGCCGTGAACGTGGACTCGGTCCAGTGGCTGTTCGGGCGGGTGGGTCCGCTGCTGGCCCGCTCGCCGGTCGGCGGCCGGGTGGTGGTGGTCGGCTCCAAGAACGTGCCGGCGCCCGGTGCCGGGGCGGCCGCCTACTCGGCGTCCAAGGCGGCGCTGCAGCAGCTCTGCCGGGTGGCGGCGCTGGAGTGGGCGCCGGCCGGTGTCCGGGTCAACGCCGTGCATCCCGACGCCGTGTTCGACACCGGCCTGTGGGACGACGACCTCGTCGCCGAACGGGCCGCCCGCTACGGCATGTCCCCCGAGGCGTACCGGACCCGCAACCTGCTGTCGACGGAGGTCACCCCGGCGCAGGTGGCACGGTCGGTGGCGGCCCTCCTCGGCGACGACTTCGCGGCGACGACCGGCGCCCAGGTCCCGATCGACGGGGGCAGCGACCGGGTCGTCTGAGGCCCTGGCGACTTTTGCGGCCCTCCGGTGGGGGGTACGGTCCGGGTGCCTCCGTGGTTCCGACGGCGGGAGGTTCCCGGCGGGGAGCGGAGGCAAGGGGGAGATCATGGATCCGAGGGAACACCTGCGCCAGGTGACCGTCCTGCTGTCCGACCTGGTGGAGGGCACCGATGCGTCCCAGTTGGACGACGAGACGCCGTGTGACGAGTTCCGGGTGCGGGACCTGATCGGGCACTTCACCTTCGGCCGCTCGCTGTTCGCCGCCATCCTCGGTGATGACGAGGCGCGCCGAAACGAGCTGCTGGGCGGGATGCCGGCACGGTTCGGCGACGTCCTCGGCGACGACCACCGGGCGGCCTTCCGGGGCGCCACGGCGGAGCTCGATGCGGTGGTGGACGGCCTCGGAGACCTCGACGAGGAGGTCGACTCCCTGCTCTTCGGCCCGATGCCGATCGGATCGCTGGCCAACGTCCTGTCCGGCGACAACCTCGTCCACTGCTGGGACCTGGCTCGGGCGACCGGCCGGGCCTTCGACCCGTCGGACGACCTGGTCGAGGCGACGACAACCTTCTTCGGCGGGTTCGTCACCGACGAGACGCGTGGCTCGGGAGCGTTCGGCCCCGAGGTGGAGGCCCCGGAGGGCGCCTCGCCGATGGACCGCCTCGCCGCGTTCTGCGGCCGCACGCCCTGACGGGCTGCGGCCGGCCCTACCGGTCGAAGATGGCCAGCATCTCGGCCCGGGGTTTCTCGATGAACTCGTGGAACTCGGCCAACTGGTCGGTGTGCGAGCGACCGAACGCCTCGACGAACGACGCTTCGAAGCCGAGGTCCTCGAGGTTCGCGTAGAAGTCGAACATCGCGTCGAAGCCGGTCTGGTGGACCAGGTGGGCGACGTACCAGAAGCCGGTCCAGTAGGCGACCTGGTGGTCCGACCCGCCGTACCGGAAGTCGAACAGGCTGCGTCCCGAGTCGCGGTACTGGTCGATGATGTCGCCGAGCCCTGAGCCGTTGTAGTCGGACCAGAAGCCCCGGTCGGCCTGCCGGTACAGCCAGTCGCTGCCCGCGTTGGGGTGCTGTCCGTAGAAGTAGTGCGAGACGTAGGTGGCTGAGCCCTCCATCCACCATGGGGTGTCAACGTTCGGGTCGCTGCCCAGTCGCTTGCCGAGGGGGTGGGCGATCTCGTCCCAGGTGATGTCGGGGTCGGAGATGCTGGCCTTCTGGAAGACGTGCCACAGCTCGTGGACGGCCACGTAGAGGTAGCTCGAGGCGTGCTGTGGCAGGTCGTGGCTGGTGTTGATGTACAGGTGGTAGCCGTCACTCTGGTGGTGGCTGGAGATGGACGAGCCCGCGACCTTTCCCCGGTCGTCCACGAGGAGGCAGAGGCCGTGCTCGCAGCCGTGGCGTTCCGGGTCGTAGTTCGGTCCGCAGCGGCTGTTGCGGGCCGTGACCGGATGGGCCTCGAGGAGGAAGTCGCAGTAGACGCCCTCGAGCTCGATGGCGCTCTCGGGGCTGTGCCGGTCGAGGAGGGTGATGTAGAGGGGGCTGAGCATCCGCGGCTCGATGCTGGGGTGGCTGAGAAACGCGTCCCAGGCCATACAGATCGCCTCCTCGACGAGGGCGACGCCGGCCTCGGTCTCGGTCGACGAGATGAGGAGGGTGACGTCCATCGGCGACACGTCGCAGTGCGAGATGCCCTGCCGGACCTGCGGATGCTCGAACGGGACGGGCACCTCGGTGGTGGTCGTGGTGGTGGGCGCCACGGTCGTCGTGGGCGCCACGGTGGTCGCCGGCGCCACGGTGGTGGTCGTGGTGGTGGGTGCCACGGTGGTCGTCGTCGTGGTGGGTGCCACGGTGGTTGTGGGCGCTGCGGTGGTCGTCGTCGTCGTGGTGGGTGCCACGGTGGTTGTGGGCGCTGCGGTGGTTGGTGCCGTGCTGGTCGGCGGAGCCGTCGTGGATGGTGCCGCGGTCGTGGGTGCCGCCGTGGTGGTGACCGGGACCGTCGTGGCGGGGACGGTCGTCGTCACCGCGGCGTTCTCGGCCGCGGCAGGAGTCTCTGCCTCGCTGCCTCCACAGGCGGACATGATCACGAGTGCCGCCAGCCAGATGCCCCGCCGAGCCATGGGTGACAGCCTCCCACGCCGGGCGAAACGGCGATGGGTCCGAGCACCTGGGTGGTGG
>JAERSW010000001.1 GCA_016845305.1 Acidimicrobiales bacterium | reverse complement strand
CGGGGGCACCGGCGGCGATCTCGGTCAGGACCGGGATCATGTCGGTGTCGCCCTTGTTCACGGCGGTGAAGCCGGTCATGGTGCCACCGGCGGCCTCGAAGGCATCGGCGAACGCCTGGGCCAGGCCGTTGGTGTACGGGTCGCCGTCGTGGATGGCGGCGGCCGTCGTCTTGCCCAGCACCTCGAAGGCGAACAGTGCCGCGGCGGCGCCCTGGTACAGGTCGTTGTGCGCCGTGCGGTAGTAGCCCTCGTAGTTGTTCTCGCCGGCCGTGCCCGCGAGGTCGCTGGTCAGCGACGGCGAGGTGTTCGAACCGGAGATCATGACCATGCCGGCCTCGGAGATCAGCGGAGCCGCAGCCGCCGCAGCGCCCGAACAGGAGGTGCCGATCACGCCCACGACCTGGTCGTCGGCGACGATCGTCTGGGCGGCCGCCTGGCCACCGTCGGCCGAGCACAGGTCGTCGAGACCGGTGCCGATCGTGACGTCGTGGCCACCGATCTGGCCGTAGTCGCGGATCGCGAGCTCGACACCGCGCTGGTTCGGGATGCCGAGGCAGGCCACGTCACCGGAGATCGCGTTCAGCGACCGGATCTGGATCTCCTCGCCCGGACCGACCCGGACCTCGCCGAGGCTGCCGTCACCCAGGTGATCGGCCTCGGTGCCGACCTCCTCGGGCTCCGGAGCGGCCGTGGTGGCCGGAGCGGCGGTGGTCGCCGGTGCGGCGGTGGTGGCCGGTGCGGCGGTGGTCGCCGCGGCCGAGTCACCCCCCGACGAGCTTGCGGACGAAGAACTGTCGTCTCCGTCGGACCCACAGGCGCTGGCGATCAGGGTGAACGCGAGGCCCAGGGCCATCAGAACACGTCGATGTCGACGCATGGTCCCCTCCATGGTTTGGGAATCGAAAACGGCGCCCTCGCCCACCGGGAGGCGGGCGTGACGCCGGTCACTGTCTTGACAGTACGGTACGGTACTGTATTCTCCCGCAGCGGACAAGGGGAGATCCCGCCCGATTCCGGAGGGGATCCCGACCTGGCCCGGCCGGTGGAGGACACGGTGGCCGTCACCGATCGTCGGACGGTAGGGCAGCCGCCGCAGGAGACGCAAACATGGGTGATGACGATTCCGTGACGGCAGTGGCGCCGGACGTGGTCGCCCACGACGCGCCCGACGACCCCACCCGCGATTCGATCCGCGCCCCGGGGGCCGGCGACGATCCGGCGGGTGCGCTGATCCTCGACGCCGCGGTCCGGATGCTGGCCGACGGCGGCCTGTCGTCGTTCACCGTCGACCGCCTGTCGTCGGAGGCCCGGGTGTCGAAGACGTCGATCTACCGACGTTGGCCCGACAAGCAGGCCATCTTCCTGGCCGTGATGGGCCACTGGGGACGACGGGCCGAGGTGTCGGACCTGGGCCACCTCGGACGCGAGCTCGAAGCCTGGTACGCGGACCGCCAGGTGGCCTACAACTCGCCGACCTTCCGTCCGGTAGCCGTCAGCCTGGTCGAACTGTCGGTCCACGACCCGGAACTCGGCCGGGCCATGGCCGCCGACCGGCGGGCCACCTGGAACACCCTGAGGGAGGTCCTCGGCCGGGCCATCGACCGGGGGGACATCGCACCCGACGTCGACGTGGACGTGCTCGAGCAGTTCCTGGTCGGGCCCATCTACTACCGGGGGATCCTCGAGGCACAGGAGATCACCGACGAGGCCGTGGCCGGGTTCCTGGCGTTGGCCGTCCGGGCACTCGGCTACGAGGCTCCCGACGGCTGGACGCCGCGAACCCCGACTCCCTGATCCCGACCCCCCGGTCCCGGCCCCCTGATCCCGGTCGGCCGGACGACCCGACAAGCCACCCGACAAGAGGGCGCACGCCATGATCACCGTGTACACCGCCCGACGGATCCACACCATGGACCCGTCGCTGCCCGAGGCCACGGCGCTTGCCGTGCGTGGCGACCGCATCGTCGAGGTGGGCACGCTCGAGTCGCTACGGCCGTGGCTGGACGCCCACGAGCACGAGGTCGACGACCGTTTCGCCGACGCCGTGCTGCTCCCCGGCCTGATCGACCCCCACGTGCATCCGTCGATGATGGCGATGCTCATGGCCACGGAGTGGATCACCCCCGAGGCGTGGGACCTGCCGGGCCGCGACGTCCCCGCCACCGTCGGACACGACGCCTACCTGGCCCGCCTGGCCGAGATCGAGGCCGGGCACCCGTCGGGGCAGCCGCTGGTCAGCTTCGGCTGGCACCGGCAGTTCCACGGCGACGTCGTCCGGGCCCACCTCGACGCCATCTCGACGACCCGACCCATCGTCGTGTGGGGCCGCTCGTTCCACGAGGCCCGGTTCAACGGTCCGGCGCTGGAGATGGTGGATGCCGAGGAGGCGGCCGCCTGGGACCCGCACGTCGACCTGGAGACGGGACGGCTGTGGGAGTCGGGCATGTTCGGCTGGGGCCTGCCGCGGCTCCGGGAGATGCTCCTCGCCGAGGGTCGCTACGAGGTCCTCATGGAGGAGGTCGGCCAGCTCGTCCACCGTGGTGGCGTGACGACCATCGCCGACGCCGGCTTCGGCGGGCAGGCCGGCGTGGACCGCGAGCTGGACGTGATGGCGCAGGTGCACGAGGGCGACCACGTGCCGTTCCGGCAGTACCTCATTCCCCAGGTGGCGGCGTTCAAGGGCCAGTACGGCCCTGAGGCCGACGACCGCATCGCGGCGCTGTCGGAGCGGGCATCGGAGCGGATCCGGTTCCTGGAGTCCGGGAAGTTCTTCGCCGACGGCGCCTTCATCGCCCAGCTCATGCAGCTGGGCGAACCCGGGTACATCGACGGCCACGAGGGTGCGTGGATGGCCGAGCCCGAGCGGATCGTGCGACACATCCGCACCACCTGGGAGGCGGGCCGACAGGTCAACGTGCACGTCAACGGCGACCGGGGCATGGACGCCACGCTGGACGCCATCGCCACCCTGCTGGCCGAGACGCCACGCTTCGATCACCGCACGGTGCTGCACCACTTCGGCGTGTCGACCCAGGCGCAGTCGCGACGGGCCGCCGCTCTGGGCTGTGCCGTGCAGGCCAACGGCTACTACCTGCGGTTCTTCGGCGACCAGTACGTGGCCGAGGGGCTGGGCACCGAACGGGCGTCGCAGATGACCCGGGTGGGATCGGCCCGCCGCAACGGGATGAGCGTGGCGCTGCACTCCGACCTGCCCATGGGGCCGCTCGAGCCGCTGCTGGCGGCGTCGGTCGCCGCCACCCGCCTGTCGGGTTCCGGGGTGGTGCTGGGCGAGCACGAGCGGCTCAGCCCGTACGACGCCATCGCCGCGGTGACGATCGAACCGGCGTGGCAGCTGTTCCTGGACCACGAGATCGGATCGCTGGCCGCCGGCAAGCTGGCCGACGTGACGGTGCTCGAGGACGACCCGTTCGCCATGGACCCGGTCGGCTGGCCCGACATCGGCATCCGGGCCACGATGCTGTCCGGGCGGGTCTACCCGCTGCCCACGTGACGGGTCTCGTGTCCCGGGTCGGATCGCCGACGGCGGGGGCGCTGGCTCCGGGTGCTCGGATCCCGATGGCGGTGCTGGGCGGGTGGCTGGGCGCCGGGAAGACGACCCTGCTGAACCGCCTGCTGCGGGCCGCCGACGCCGAGGAGCGGATCGCCGTGCTGGTCAACGACGTCGGCGAGGTCAACCTCGACGTGGAGCTGGTGGCCTCGCGCGACGGCGACACGGTGGAGCTGACCAACGGTTGCGTCTGCTGCACCATCGGCGACTCGCTGTCGCTGACCCTGCGCGACCTGGTCCTCGGCGATCGTCCGCCGGACCGGGTGGTGGTCGAGGCCAGCGGCGTCGCCGAACCTGACCGGGTGGCCGCCTACGGCGACCGGCGCCGCCTGCGTCCCGACGGGATCGTGGTGGCCGTGGACGCCACCGACGTGGTGGCCCGGGCCGCCGACCGGACCTACGGGCCGCTGGTCCGGCGTCAGGCCGAGGCGGCCGACCTCCTGCTGGTGACCAAGGCCGACCTGGCGGCCGACGGCGGCGCCGCGGCCCGTGCCTGGTGCGCCGAGATGGCGCCCGGCACGCCCGTGCTCACGGTCTCGGCTTCGGGCGGCGACCAGTGGGTCGGCCAGCTGCTGGCCAGCCCGGTGCCGGACGAGGTGGCTCAGGAGGGGGTGGCCCGGGACGCGGTGCCCCCGGGTGACGGCCCGTCCTCGGATTCCGATGGGGAACGGGCCGAAGATGGGCGCGTGTCGGGCGTCCGTCCGGCCCTGGACCTGCCGGTGGAGACCCGGTCGGTGCCGCTGGGCGACCGGGTCGATGTGGACCGGCTGGCACGTGATCTCGGGTCGCTGCGGGACCGGGTGGGTCCGGGCCTGCTGCGGGCCAAGGCGGTGGTGGTCGGCCCGGACGGATCGCCGGTGGCCGTGCACCTGTCCGCCGGCCGGGTGTCGGTCGAGCCGGCCCCCGACCGGGCGACGGCCGCGGGCCCGGGTGCCGGTGCGGCCACCATGGTGCTGATCGCCGCCCCGGGTGCCCTCGACGGGATCGACCCGGCGGTCGGACTGGGCGCTCCGGCTCCCGGCACCGCAGCATCCGACCCGGAGGCGACCGCGAGGGGGAACCCATCCCCGATGAACCTGTACCCCGTGGACGCCGTCCCCGGGACTCCCCTGATGGAAGGAGCCGACGTCCGGTGAGCGAGCCCAGGTACCGCTACCTCGTCAACGACCCGGAGACCGGAGCACTGCGAGGCGCAGCGGAGAACACGCTGCCCGAGCCCGTCACGGCCGCCGAGGCCGGCCTGATGGTCGGCGACCCGGTGCCCGAGCACCTGCGGGTCCACCACGGCACCTGGTTCGGCTGGCCGCACCGTCGCTGGGCCGGCACCCACATGGACGAACTGCGCGCCTCGGCCCGCATCCGGACCGCCGGTCCCATCGGCGACCGGCTCCCTGAGGACGTGCCGGGCCTGGGTGTGCTCGAGGGGATGGCCGTCGACGACGGCGAGGGCGGGACGTGGACGATCGACGAGTTCCTCCGCCGGACCTACGCCGACGGGCTGCTCGTCGCCCACCGGGGACGGGTGGTGGCCGAGTGGTACCTCGACGGGATGGACCGCCTCACCCGCCACATCATGTTCTCGATGACCAAGACGGTCACCGGGGTGCTGGCGCTGTCGGCCATCCACGACGGGCTCATGGGCCTCGACGACCTGCTCGTCGACCACGTGCCCGAACTGGCCGACTGTGCCTATGCGCCGGTGACGGTGCGCCAGGCGTTGGACATGACCGACGGGATCCGGTTCGACGAGGACTACGGCGGTCGGGATTCGGACATCCACCGGTACGGCATCGCCATGGCGTTCACGCCGGTGCCGGCCGGCTACGACGGACCCGACGGGGTGCACGCCGGGATCCTCGACCAGCGGGTCCGGCAGCACGCGCCCGGCGAGGCGTTCGCCTACAAGTCGGTGACCACCGACGTGCTGGCGTGGGCGGTCGCCCGGGCCACCGGGAAGCGGTGGTCCGACGCCGTCGCCGAGTCGATCTGGACGCCCATGGGTGCCGAGGTGGATGCCTCGGTGATGCTCGACGACCGGGGGATCGCCGTGTCGTCGGGTGGGATGTCGTGCACGCTGCGCGACCTCGTCCGGTTCACCCGGATACTGGGGCGGTCGGGCCGGGTCGGCGAGGGCGCCGACGAGCGCCAGGCCATCCCGGCCGCCGTGGCCGACGACATCGCCGGAGGTGGCGACCCGTCGGGCGATATCGGCGACCAGTACCCGACGAGGCGCGGGTGGACGTACCACCGACAGTGCTGGAACCTCCAGCAGGTGCTGGGCGGCTTCACCCCGCTGGGCATCGGCTGCCAACGCTCGTTCTGCCATCCGGGCGAGGACCTGGTGGTGGCACGGTTCGGCTCGCACCCGATCGGCGGCAACGTCGCCAACGACGTGCCCCACCTGTCGCTCTACCGGCAACTCCTCGACCGGCTCTAGTCCTCGAGCGGCTCTAGGGCGCCGGTCCCGCTTCGGGACCGGCCCTCCTGCCGACGTCGGCTCCACGATCGACATCGGCCCCGGGGTGGGCCCCGGTGGGTGATCGGAAGCCGTGTCGACCGTCGGCGGCGAGCCCGATGGTCCACCGGCCCTCGTGGACGAGGTGGTGGTGGGCCGAGCAGAGCAGCACGAGGTTGTCGAGGTCGGTGGGCCCACCGTCGGCCCAGTGGCGGACGTGGTGGGCATCGCACCACGACGGCGGTCGGTCGCAGCCGGGGAAGGCGCAGCCGTCGTCGCAGAGGACCAGGGCGTGGCGCAGCGCGGTGCCGACCGCGCGGGTGCGGCGACCAACGTCGAGCACCGCCCCGTCGGACCCGAGCACGGCGGGGACCACGCCGGCGTCGCAGGCCAGCCGGCGGACGGCCGTCGGGGTGAGGGCGACCCCGTCGGCGGTGACGCACCGGTCCCGTGCGGCCTCGGGCTTTCCTGCGACTCCGGACTCCCGTGCGGCCTCGGGCTTCCTTGCGGCTGCGGACTCCCCGGCGGCGCCGGCCGGGGTGGTTCGCAGGGTGTCGAGCCCGACGGTGACTACGAGGTCGGTGCGGACCCGGCCGCCGGAGGTTCCCGCCGGCGCGCCGGCGCGACGGGCCATCTCCTCCAGGGCGTCGGCGTGGCGCTGTGGGATCGTCCGCCCGGCGTCGCCGTCCAGGCCGGCACCTGCCAGCCCGCCGTCGGCTGCGTCGCCGGACGGGCGGCCATCGTGGGTGCGCCAGAGTTCCTCGGAGATCGACTGGAGGGCACCGGTCACCACCGACCCGGCGTCGGGCGCCAACTCGGCGTCGATGCGGATCATGCCGTCCGGGCCGGTCCACCAGCCGGCCCGTCGGCGCCGGTGCTGGCGGGCGGCGAGGAGGCGGCCGTCGGCATCACCGTTGGCGTGGCGGTCCCACTCGGCGACGGTGGCGGCGAACTCGTCGACGGTCTGGGAGCGGGCGGCGGCCAGCAGTGACGGGTCGGCGGCGGCACCCCGGTCGTGCCGGGCGATCCCCGTGGCGAGGACCGTGGCGTGGCCCTCGGTGATGGTGCCGTCGGCCAGGGCGGACGCCGCGGCGGGCACCCGTTGCAACGTGTCGGCCAGGCGGACGGCCCGGCGGGCCTCGGCGCACGACACGCCGGTGGTGCGGACCAGCTCGGCGGAGCGTTCGGCCGGCGGCATCGACCGGGTGGCCGGATCGGGGCTCAGCAGGCGGGACCGACCGGCCGCCACCAGCCCGTCGAGGCGCGACAGCGACCGCAGCCACGCGGTGCGCTGGCCGGTCGACAGGGCGCCCGGCCGGAGGCCCTCGACCATGCGGCCGAGGGAGGCGACCACCTCGTCGAGGTCCGCGCCGTCGAGGTCCGCGCCGTCGGGGGCCGTGCCGTCGAGGGACGGGTCGCGGACCACCGGATCGGTGTCCGGGAACGGCAGGGTCGTCGCCGGCATGGAGGGATCATGCCGGAGGGGTGTGACAGCCTCCCGGGCCCCGTCAGGCCCGGTACTCGACCTCGCCGCCGACGACGGTGGCCTGCACGCCGATGTCGCGGATGGCCATCGGATCGACCGTGAACGGGTCGCCGTCGAGCACCACCAGGTCGGCCAGCTTGCCGACCTCGAGGGTGCCCCGGTCGTGCTCCTGGCGGTTCACGAAGGCGGCGGCCGACGTGTATCCCGCCACGGCGTCCTCGACGCGGGCCCGCTGCTCGGGGCCCAGCAGCTCGCCGTCGCGGGTGACGCGGTTGACGGCGGTCCAGATGGTGAACAGCGGGTCCAGCGGCGTGACCGGCATGTCGCAGTGCAGGGCGTGGACGATGCCGTGGGCGGTGAAGCTGGCCAACGGGTCGATGCGGGCACCCCGCTCGGGGCCGAGGAACCGGTCACGGTGCCGGTCGCCCCAGTACCAGATGTGGTTGGCGAACACGGATGCCAGGACGCCGAGGCGCGCCATCCGCTCCAGCTGGTCCTCGCGGGCCGTCTGGCAGTGCTCGATGCGGTGCCGGTGGTCGTCGCGGGGATGGGCGGTGAGTGCGGCCTCGAAGGCGTCCAGCGTGTTGTCGATGGCCTGGTCGCCGTTGGCGTGGACGGCCACCTGCCAGCCGACGGCGTGGGCCTCGGTGACCTTGTCGACCAGTTCGTCGGGCGGGATGACCGGGTAGCCGTTCACGTCGGGCCGGTCGTGGTACCCCTTGCACAGGCACGCCGTGTAGCCCTGGATCGAACCGTCGGAGATGAACTTCAGGGCGCCGATCGAGAACCGCTCGTCGCCGAGGCCGGTGCGCAGCGGGAGGCTGCCGGTGAACCGCCAACTGGGGAAGATCCGGGTCCGGACCCGGATCGAACCGTCGTCGACGCCGTCCTGGTAGACGGCGTACATGGCCTCGGCCATCACGGCGGCGTCGGTCATCGTGGTGGTGCCGACCGACAGGCAGTGGTCGCTGATGGCCTTCGCTCCGGCCCGCATGACCTCCGGGTCGGCGAACGGCAGGACGGAGCCCACCGCGAAGTTGGCCGTCTCCTCCAGGCAGCCGGTGATCCGGCCGGCCTCGTCCCGCTGGAAGTGGCCGCCCTCGGGGTCGACGACGTCGTCGGTGACGCCGGCCAGGTCCAGCATCCGGGAGTTGGCGTAGCCGAGGTGCCCGGAGATGTGGCGGAGGTAGACGGGATGCTCGGTCGACACCCGGTCGAGGTCGTGGCGGGTGAGGTGCCGGTCCTCGGCCATGAGGGAGTCGTCGTAGCCCCAGGCCTGGATGGGTTCGCCCGTCGGGGTGACGGCGGCCCGTTCGGTCAGGGCGGCGACCACGTCGTCGACGGTCCGGCAGTCCGGGTAGCCGACCTGCGGTGCCGACATCTGGACGCCGGCGCCGATGGGGTGCATGTGGGTCTCGATGAACCCGGGCAGCACCGTGGCGCCGCCCAGGTCGACGACCTCGGTCCCGGGGCCGACGAGGGCATCGACGTCGGCGGGGTCGCCCACGGCGACGATGCGGTCCCGCCACGAGGCCAGCGCTCCGGCGGTCGGGTTGGCGGGGTCCATCGTGCGGATGGACGCGTTGGTGAACAGGCGGTCGGCGATGGGCACGGGAGTTCTCCTAGTTCTCTCTGGCCTTCTTCTTGGCGATGAGCCGCTCCATGTAGGCCGACCGGGAGGCCCGGCCCTCCGGGTCGCGCAGCGCGGCGGTGAGGCCGTCGGCGTCGGACCACGACCGCCCGGTGCCGACCATCTGGTCGGTCACCGCGTTGACGTGGCGCTTGGTGGCCAGCACGGCCGCACGGGGCCGGGACGCCACCGACTCGGCCAGCTCGTCGACCGCGGCGTCGAGGTCGGCGGCGGCCACGACCCGGTTCAGGAAGCCGGCGTTCAGCGCCTCGTCGGCACCGAACGGTCGGCACGTCATGACCAGTTCCTTGGTGAGCGCCGGTCCGACCTCGCGGACGAGGCGGGGAATGCCGCCCCAGGCCAGCGGGATGCCCAGGTCGACCTCGGGGATGGAGAACGAGACGTCGTCGGTGGCGACCCGCAGGTCGCAGGCAGCGGCCACGACGAGCCCGCCGCCGACCACGTGGCCGTGCAGGGCGGCGATCAGGACCGGCGAGGTTCGCTCAAGGGCGTCGGCCATGAGGCGGCCGGTGTCGGCGGGGACGCGGCCGCCGGCTGGCGACGGACCCTCGTCGTCGAAGACGGTCAGGTCGAAGCCGGCGCTGAAGGCCCGGCCCTCGCCGCGCACGACGACGACCCGCAGGTCGGGCTGGTGGTCGAACCAGGCGGCGGCGTCGGCCACCTCGGCCATGAGCAGGTTCGACAGAGCGTTGAGGCGTTCGGGGCGGTTCAGGGTGAGGGTGGCCCGGCGACCGTCGCAGGCGACGGTGATCGTCTCGAACTCGGGTGGCTCGGACCAGCGGGAGAGGGTTGCGTCGGCCATGGGCCGATCCTGCCCGACGGCCGGTCGGCCGGCCCACCCGGCGATCCCACCCTGCGAGCCGGGACGGGTTCGCTCGGGAGGGGGGGCTACTCGGCGGCGGGTTCCAGCTCGACGGTGGCAGACAGGGCGTCGCCCTCGGCGAGGTCGATCCCGGTGGCCCGGGCCGCGGCGGCCACGTCGTCGACGGCGAGGCGCAGCAGGGCGATCCGCTCGGCGGTGTCGGTGACCGTGCACGCCACCACCGGCGTGGCCAGCGAGCGCTTCTCGACCGTCTTGTGGCGGCGGATCTCGGCCAGGGCGTCGGCGGCCACGGCGGCCACGGCCACGTCGACCGGCTCGGCGCTGTCGGGCCCGGCAGCCGCGGCACGCAGCTCGTCGGCGGTCGGCCACGGCTGGCGGTGGACCGAGCCGCCCCGCCACCATGACCAGACCTCCTCGGTCACGAAGGGCAGGAACGGGGCGAACAGGCGGACCAGCGTCGAGATGGCGAGGCGCAGGGCGTGGCGGGCCGACTCGGCGTCGGCGTCGGAGCCCTCGTAGGCCCGGGTCTTGACCAGCTCGACGTGGTCGTCGGTGAACGACCAGAACCACGTCTCGGTGCGCTCGAGCGCCCGGGCGTAGTCGAAGTCGTCGAAGGCGCGGGTGGCCTCGTCGACCAGACCGGCCAGCGACAGCAGCATGGCCCGGTCCAGCGGATGGGTGACGGCCGCCGGGTCGACGGCCAGCGGGGCGCCCGCGTCGGCGCCGAAGCCGAGGGCGAACCGGCTGGCGTTCAGGACCTTGATGGCGAGGCGCCGGCCGATCTTCATCTGGCCGTCGTCGAAGGCGGTGTCGGTGCCGGGGCGGCCGTTGGCGGCCCAGTAGCGGACGGCGTCGGACCCGTGCTGGTCGAGCAGGTCGACCGGGGTGACGACGTTGCCCTTGGACTTGGACATCTTCTTGCGGTCGGGGTCGAGGATCCATCCCGACAGGGCGCAGTGGCCCCACGGGGCGGCGTCGGCCTCGAAGTGGGAGCGCACGGCGGTCGAGAACAGCCAGGTGCGGATGATGTCGTGGGCCTGGGGGCGCAGGTCCATGGGGTAGGTGCGGCCGTAGAGGTCGTCGTCCTCCTTCCAGCCGCAGGCGATCTGCGGGGTGAGCGACGAGGTGGCCCAGGTGTCCATGACGTCGGTGTCGCCGACGAAGCCGCCGGGGACGCCGCGCTGGGACTCGTCGTAGCCGGGGGCGGTGTCCGACGACGGGTCGACGGGCAGGTCGGCCTCGGCGGGGACGATGGGGTGGTCGTGGTCGGGTTCGCCGTCGGCGTCGAGCGGGTACCACAGCGGAAGCGGCACACCGAAGAAGCGCTGGCGGCTGATGAGCCAGTCGCCGTTGAGGCCGTCGATCCAGTTCGTGTAGCGGGCCTGCATGTAGGCGGGGTGCCACGTCATCTCGTCGCCGCGGGCGATGAGGGCGGCACGCAGCTCGGCCTCGCGGCCGCCGTTGCGGATGTACCACTGGCGGCTGGTGACGATCTCGAGGGGCTTGTCGCCCTTCTCGAAGAACTTGACCGGGTGGGTGATGGGCTCCGGCTCGCCGATGAGCTCGCCGGTCTCGCGGAGGATCTCGACCATCTCGGCCTGGGCGGAGAACATCGTCTTGCCGGCGAGGCGGGCGTAGGCGGCGAGGCCGGCCTCGGAGTCGATGCCGTGGGGGGGTTCGGGGTTGATGCGGCCGGCCCGGTTGACGATGGCCCGCACGTCGAGGTTGAGCTCGCGCCACCAGGTCACGTCGGTGGTGTCGCCGAACGTGCAGATCATGGCGATGCCGGTGCCCTTGTCGGGGTCGGCCAGCTCGTGGGCCAGCACCGGGACCTCGACGCCGAACACGGGCGTGGTGACGGTGCCGCCGAACAGCGGCCGGTAGCGCTCGTCGTCGGGGTGGGCGACGAGGGCGACGCAGGCGGCCAGCAGCTCGGGCCGGGTGGTGGCGATGTGGAGGTCGCCGGTGCCGTCGGGGCCGGTGGCTCCGTTGGACAGGTGGAACGCGAGGCGGTGGTAGGCGCCGGGGCGGTCGCGGTCCTCGAGCTCGGCCTGGGCCACGGCGGTGCGGTGGGTGACGTCCCACAGCGACGGCGCCTCGACCTGGTAGGCCTCGCCGCGGGCCAGGTTGCGGAGGAAGGCCCGCTGGGAGGTGCGCTGGCAGCGCTCGTCGATGGTGGCGTAGTGCTGGGTCCAGTCGACGGACAGGCCGAGGCGGCGGAAGAGGGCCTCGAAGGCCTTCTCGTCCTCGGCGGTGAGCACGTGGCACAGCTCGATGAAGTTGCGCCGGCTGACGTCGACGTCGCCCCGCTTCTTGATGGCCTTCGGGTCGCCGGCGTCGGCGGGAGCGGTGAAGTCGGGGTCGTAGGGAAGGGACGGTTCGCAGCGCACGCCGAAGTAGTTCTGGACCCGGCGCTCGGTGGGGAGGCCGTTGTCGTCCCAGCCCATCGGGTAGAAGACCTCGCGGCCGGCCATCCGCTGGTAGCGGGCGATGGTGTCGGTGTGGGTGTAGGAGAAGACGTGGCCGACGTGCAGCGATCCGCTGACGGTGGGGGGCGGCGTGTCGATGGAGAAGACGTCGGCCCGCTCGGCGGTGCGGTCGAAGCGGTAGGTGCCGCGGTCGTCCCAGGCGGCGTCCCACTTGTCCTCGAGGCCGTCGAGGCCGGGCCGGTCCGGGATGGCGGGCGGAGGCGCGTCGGCCGAGGCGTCGGGGTGCTGCATGACGGCGACGAGGCTACCGGCGGGCCTCCGGGGCCCCGCTAGCGTGCCCGCCGTGACGAGCCACCCCGACGGCGCGGCAGACGGTTCCACGCCGCAGCGCGGTGGTCGGCGGCGCGCTCCCAGGGGCTTCGGGGTGGTGTGGTCGACGGTGGCGCTGGACATGGTCGGCTTCGGGATCGTGCTGCCGGTGCTCCCGCTGTACGCCGAGGACTTCGGGGCGTCGCCGGCGTCGGCCGCCGCGCTGGTCGCGGTGTTCTCCGCTGCGCAGATGGTCGCCGCGCCGCTGTGGGGACGCCTGTCGGACCGGTTCGGCCGGCGCCCGGTGCTGGTCACCGCGCTGGTGGGGTCCGCGGTGGGGAGCCTGGTGACGGGTCTGGCCGGGGCGCTGTGGGTGCTGTACCTGGGGCGGCTGCTGGACGGGTTCTCGGGGTCGTCGTATGCGGTGGGCCAGGCGGCGGTGTCGGACCTGGCCGAGCCGGAGGACCGGCCGCGGCTGCTGGGCCTGCTGGCCGCGGCGTTCGGGGTGGGGTTCGTGGCCGGACCGCTGATCGGGTCGTTCGCCGCGCTGGGCGGTCGGGAACTGCCGTTCTTCGTGGCCGCCGCGCTGGCCGCGGGCAACGCCGGCGTGGCCCTGGTGCGGTTGCCCGGTGGGCGGCCCGTCGCCGGGTCGGCCGGGGGAACGGTGTCGGGGCCGGGCCCGGGCGCGACCGCGCGCCGGTGGGGCTCCGCGGTGCCGGTGGCTCGCCGGCTGGCCGTGCTGTCGCTGGTGTCGATGGTGGGCTTCGCCGGGTTCGAGGCGACGTTCGCCCTGCTGGTGGAGCGTCGGTTCCCCGACGTGGGCGACCCGACGGTCTACGGATTGTTCGCCTCGATCGGCCTGCTGATGGTGATCGTCCAGACGCGGATCGTGGGGCCGGCCAACGCCGGGCTGGGCTCGCGTCGGGCGTTGCGGGCGGCATTGGCCCTGGTGGCGGCCGGGATGGTGGTGCTGTCGGCGGGCGGCGGCTGGGTGGGCCTGTCGGTGGCCCTGGTGCTGCTGGTGGTGGGCCAGGGCGTGTTCGGTCCGACGCTGTCGAACGCCACGGTCGAGGCGGTGGGCTCGGCTGGTCGGGGGTCGGCCCTCGGCCTGCAGCAGGGGGCGGGGGCGTTGGGGCGGATCATCGGCCCGGTGCTGGCCGGCGTGCTGTTCGACCGGGTGGGCGTGGGTGCGCCGTACCTGGTGGCGGCCGGGCTGGCCGTGGTGGCGCTGGCCGTCGTCCCGTCCCGCGGCGACGAGCACTAGCGCACGAAGTTACCAACGGGTAACATTCCGGGAACCGCCCGCGAGTCGTCCAACCGCGGAGCCGCCAGCCACGGGAGCACCCACCATGAACGAGTTCAGCCTGCACCTGACCGACGAGCAGGAACAGCTGCGGGACTGGGTCCACCAGTTCGCCGTCGACGTGGTGCGGCCCGCCGCCGCCGAATGGGACGAGCGGGAGGAGCATCCGTACCCCATCGTCGAGGAGGCGGCCCGGATCGGCCTGTACGGCTGGGACTTCCTCGCCCAGGGGATGCTCGGCGACAAGACCGGCCTGACCATGCCGGTGGCCATCGAGGAGCTGTTCTGGGGCGACGCCGGCATCGGCATGGCCATCATGGGCACCGGTCTGGCCGCGGCGGGCATCGCCGCGTCGGGCACCCAGGAGCAGGTCATGGAGTGGGTGCCGCAGTGCTACGGCACGGCCGACGACGTGCGGCTCGGGGCGTTCTGCGCCAGCGAGGCCGACGCCGGCTCCGACGTGGGCGGCTACCGGGCACGCGCCGTCTACGACGAGGCGAAGGACGAGTGGGTCCTGAACGGCGCCAAGGCGTGGATCTCCAACGGCGGGATCGCCGACGTGCACGTGGTCGTCGCCGTGGTCGACCCCGAGCTGGGTTCCAAGGGCCACGCCTCGTTCGTCGTGCCGCCGGGGACGCCGGGGCTGTCGCAGGGCCAGAAGTACAAGAAGCACGGGATCCGGGCCAGCCACACCGCCGAGGTGCTGCTCGACGACGTGCGGGTGCCGGGCCGGTGCCTGCTGGGCGGCCGGGAGAAGCTCGAGGAACGCCTGGCCCGGGTGCGGCGTGGCGAGAAGGGCAACGCCCAGGCCGCCATGCAGACCTTCGAGGCCACCCGGCCGGCCGTCGGCGCCCAGGCACTCGGCGTGGCCCGGGCCGCCTACGAGTACGCGCTCGACTACGCCAAGGAGCGGCACGCCTTCGGTCGGCCGATCATCGCCAACCAGGGGATCGCCTTCATGCTGGCCGACATGGCCACCGAGATCGACGCCAGCCGGATGATGGTGTGGCGGGCGGCGTGGCTGGGCAAGCAGAAGGGGTTCGTGAACGCCGAGGGGTCGATGGCGAAGTTGAAGGCGGCCCGGACGGCGACGTGGGTGACGGAGCGGGCCATCCAGATCCTGGGTGGGGCCGGCTACACCCGTGAGGTGCCGGTCGAGCGGTGGCATCGGGATGCGAAGATTCATGACATCTTCGAGGGCACGGAGCAGATCCAGCAGCTGGTGATCAGCCGGGCCATCTCCGGCATGCGCATCGAGTAGAGGCGCATGTCGAGACCGGCCTGACGGGTCGCCGTTGGGTTCTCGACTTCGGTTGAGGCACCGGACCGACAGGTCCGGAGGACCCGCCCATGACAACCCTGAACAGCCAGCCCGAACGGCTCGGCTTTGATGCTCTGGTCGAGCAGTGGCTCGACCAGTCCGACTACACGAACACCACGGTCACCACGTACCGGCCGGTGCTCTCAGAGCTCGCTGACCGGTTCGACGATCCGATGGCTGCCACGTCCCGGGAGGTCTGTGACGTGGTCCTGCTCGACGCTGAGGGGCGTCGCCGCACGCTGGCCGCCAACACCCTCAAGCGGTACCGCACCGCCCTGTCAGCCTTCTACGGGTGGGCGCATGACCGTGGCCACGTGGCGGTCGATCATCGGCCCGCTCTGCGGTCCGTGGTCCTGCCGTGCCGCCGGGTACGGCCCGGCCGGTGGCTAACCGATGTCGAGGCCCGACATCTGTTGGCTACCTGTGACGACACGCCGAGGGGTGTCCGGGACCGGGCGCTGCTGACGACGGCGCTGCTCAGCGGCCTGAGGGCCGCAGAGCTGATCGGGCTCACGTGGGGGGCCGTGGACCTCGACATCGGCCGGATCCGATTGGTCGGCAAGGGCCGCAAGGTCGCCGACGTCGCCATTGCAGAACAGGCCCGACAGGCCCTGCAGCAATGGCGGCAGTTGGCCAACACCTGCACACGGGAAGAGGTGCGGGCCGACTGGCCGGTGTTCTGCCGGTCGAACTGCATCGGTGGCCTGAACGGATCGGCAAGCCGATACTGGTTCGACTGGGCCGATCGGTCATCGATCTCCCTCGTCCGATCGGTGCTCGCATACCGGGCCCGACTCGCCGGGATCGGCCACGTTGCACCCCACGACCTGCGTCGAAGCTTCGCCGGATTCCTTGACGGCAACGGCATCGACCTGAGGACCATCCAGATGGCGCTTCGACACGGCAGCCCGGAGACCACGGTGCGGTGCTATCTCGCCCCCAATCCGACCCGGGCGCTCCAAGCAGTTGGGGCGCTCCGGCTCTGACGGCCGGGAAACCCGTGGAGGTGGTGTGTGCGGCAACCGGGGTCCATAAGCGGGCCACGGGGAAGAAGGGAGAAACCCTTCGGAGAATGTCGCCGACAAAGCGACTCCCGGGCGCATGTCACGGAACTCTCGTACTGTCTGGCCGAACCCTTCGGGCAATGACGGAGGCCGCTAGGCGAGCGGAGAACAACATGGGAATCATCGAATGGTTCCGGCAGGCGGCACGCCGGAAACCAACTCCTTCTATCCAAGGAGATCGGGGCGGCGTTTCTGTCCGGTCCGTGGGCAGCGGCTGGGATCCGAACGTCGTCTTTGGCTGGTCTGAGGACGGCGGATACACGCTCGTTAGCCAAGAGGTCACACGTGCCTTCTACATCGACGTCGACGAAGCGCTCACCGCTTTGCGATGGGAAGCCGATGTGTCCGTACCCATCCACCAGATGCGGAACTTCGACATCGACGAGTTGGCCCATTGGCTCGAGTTCATGGCTCTCCTCTGCGGCATGGCGGCCGCCTACGACAGCCGTAGCTTCGACGAGTACGGACTGACCTTCCACCAGAAGGCTGAGCACGTCTTCTATGGCGCCGCCGTTCTCGACGCCTTCCAGCCACGGCACCGCTTCCAGCTCTCCGAAGATCTGGAACACGAGCTGACAGTCGGGCTCCGGTACATCTCCAACGAGGGGATGGCCATGATCACTCCTTCTGGCTCTGAGTTCCGCCCCCTCGAGGACATGGTTCGGAAATGGTTCCCCGAGGAGCCGTACCAGCCAGAGCTGGGCGGCGAGACCCGGGCCAACCGGGCCGCTAACCAACGGCGACTGTTCAATTGCCTGACCGCATGGACCCTGACCGGTGGCGGCGTTCTCGGAGATGCCATCCACCATGAGCTTCTCAACGAGACGGGCCGCTTTACGGAGGCCGCTTGGCCTACCCGGGACTGGTTCACCTGAGCCCGAGCTCCAGTAGGACGTCACGACCCGATCGGAACCGCACCGAAGAGGGACGTAGCTGATGCCTCGCCGTAAGATGCGCCAGTCGACGCTGAACACGGCGACGATCTGCCAGCAGCGCCTGACGTACGACCTCGACCCGGAGATCCCGTACTCGTCGGGGATCGTTCGGGCGATCGGGACGGCGATCCACGCCGCCCACGAGGACTACTACCGGGGCCGCATGGTCCCGATGTCCGAACCGGCCGCCGCCGACCCGTCCGACGTCGAAGGGTTCCTGCGGGTCGCCATCGAGTCCCTGTGGAACGAGGTCGAGCGGGCCGACGAGCACTTCAGCTGGACGTTCCGGCCCCAGTCGTCCCGGCAGGACGAGGTCGTCTTGAACATGGGTCAGGCCATGGACATGATCCGGTCGGCGGTCCGCTACTACCACGCTGCGGGCCTGTACTGGCCGGACGAGTACCGGGTGTTGGGCCTCGAGCACACGTTCAACCTCGACTGGGAGGGCCACCCGGACTGGGTCCTGCACGGGTCGCCGGACCTGATCCTCGAGCACATCCCGACCGGGGACGTCCTGATCGTCGACCACAAGTGTGTGCTCGGCAAGCCGAGGCCAGACAAGTACTTGGCGCACAAGACGCCGCAGGCCGCCTTCTACCTGCATGCCCTCGCCGAGCTCGGCGAGATCGGCGGCGTGTCCGTGGCCGACCGCAACGTCCGGTTCGTCTACGACGTGCTGCTGATGGAGTGCGCCACGGTCATGGAGGACTGGGCGGCCGCCGTGCAGGCCGCCGAGGAGGACGGCAAGAGGGTTCCGTCCCAGCCTGACGTGTTCTGGCGGATCGAGGCTCCTCGGTCCGCTGACCAGATCGCCGCCACGATGGACCAAGCGTCTCGTCTGGCGACGTTGATCGACGCCGGTGGGCCGTATCTGCCCAACCCGGAGTCGCCTTACTGCACGCCCCACTATTGCGACTATTGGACGAGGTGTTCGTATGGCGACAAGACCAATGATTCCGAGGTCGACGTGCTCTAGGTCGAATCCGCCCTTTGTTGAAGGCCTGATCTCACTTGTTTCGGTCCCGCCAGCAAGGGCCGCACCGTTGGATCTCGAACGGCACCCCAGAAGTGCCGTTTCTCTTCACCGTCTTGAAGATCCGGCGACCACAGCCCACGCAATCGACTCCTTCCTCACGGTCAAGCCGTCGAGTGGTCACCGGCGCCTCTCTCCGGGTCCGCTTCTGCGGCTTCCGACCCCGCCCACCGGGTCGTCGCTGAATGTTCATCGCATGGCCATCCGAGCTGTACGGCCCAGACTTTCGGCGGCTCACTGAACCCCTCCACGGCCGCCCTGCTGGGCGCCTCGACGAAGGTCGTCGAAGCGCACGACCTCTCCAGTCCACGAATCGGTCGCTGACCACGAGTTTCGGACAACAAGGTCCGAGGCGTCGGTGATCAGCCCGGACTCGACCAGTCGAGCCAGCTGGAGCTGGCCGTAGGCGATCTGTTCCATCTCCATCCGACGTCGCCGATTCTTGAGAACCACGTCTGCGCCCCATTGCTCGGCGAGGAGGTCGACATCGGCGCCTGTGAGGCGCCACACGCCGTGTCGGACCTTTTCAACCACGCCGAGGTCTGAGAGACGATTCAGCACCAGACCGAGGTCGCCAGCCCTTAGGTGGGCCTCAGCAGCAATCTGGCCCGTACCGGCCTCGCCGCCGAGAGCTTGGAGGGCCTGATAGGCCCTCCATCCAGACTCGTTTCCGAAGCCGTGACAGAAGAGGTGAGGTCGGGAAAACCGAGGAAGCGGAACACTCCTAGGGACACACCCCCCAACCGTTGTACCTAGAAGTGTCCAGAGCTTTCGGGTTTCGAGCCGGTAGCCACATGCCGGACCCCGGACGTCAGTCCGGGAGATCCAGCCGCCCTCAACCAGTCGGCCGAGACGACGTACCGCACTCTCAGTTCCGACACCGACACGATCAGCCAGACACCGAACGCCCATCGGGCGTTCGAATGTCGACTGCTCTCGACAGAGGTCGACTACACCGGCCAGCACCCGAGCGTCCCGCATCCCGCCGAACATCGCCGGATCCGCTGCCGCTACAGCGGCGGCGAAGCCGCCCAGCATCCAGTCGGCGTCAGCTCGGGTCCGAGCCATCGGGGCTTCACCCCAATAGCTCTTCGCATAGAGCCGCTCGGCGCTACGGATACTGCCGAGGAGATAGCGGAGCGCTCCCTGAGGGCTCTGTTTGGCAAGATCCCGAGCCTTAGTCGAGAACGTCTCGCCCACGTGAAGGGCGAGGCACACGATCTGACCGGCAGAAAGCCCATCGAGGACCATCTGAAAGATGACGTGCTGATCCCAGCTGCTTCGATCCTCTGGTGGCTGGGCGTCGGCAGCTTCCCGAGTCGACGGGCGTGCTTGGGACCACAGGGTCTCGACACTTGGAGTGACCGCCTTGAGGAAGGCCCTCGCCTGCTGGTCGTCCACAGGGAGAGCCCGTTGTCGCATCTGGCGGTGACGGACCCCGGGTAGCCGAATCCTCTGGCCGTTGCCGACTCGGACCGGCTGACGGCGGATCGACTTCAGCTGGTGGACGAGCGGGTCCCGAGCGGATTCATCAGGGGCCCAGAGATAGAAGTGCCGGTTGGGGCGGTTCATCCCACCCGATGCCACTTCGAGGACCGGAAACCCGGACTCATCGATCAGCTGCCTGAAGTCCTGCAGGTAAGGCTGGTCGCTGTGGTCGATGTCGACGACCACGACTTCGGACCGCACGTTGCAGCAGAAGGGCCGCCCCGAGAGCCATGCGTCGACCAGCGAGTCGACGTAACCCGCTTTGTCGTTGTCGCTGTCGAGAAACAACGGGGTGAACGGAGCCGAGGCCTCCCAGTCATTCGGCGGAACCAGCCGGTCAGGTGGCAGGGCCAGCTGGTCGGCCAGCACGAAGAGTTCGGCGTCACTGAGTGAACCCATCACCGGACCGCTGGGCGAAGGTTCGTTGCCACGAACGCATCGATGTCTAGAGGTCGGAACCGCAGAAGGGCTCCGACCTTCACCGACGGGAGCCGTCCGTCGTTGGCCATCTTGCGGACCATCTTCTCGGTGCAGCCAAGCCGTTCAGCGGCCTCGGATGCGGTGATCAGGGGGATGTCGGTCTCCACGAGAATCTCCTCGGGAATCGGTAGGCCCCCACGTGGGGCCCCTCATCCCCCTGCCCGAGATGTGTGTACTCGCCGTCACCAGCAACGTGGATTCCCAGTCGAGTCGTGTCGGCTCGCTGTCGGCTCACGCTCCGTGGCCATTGGCCACAGAGAGGTCACGGTGGGTGGCGAAGCGGCCACGGCCGTGTCTATGGCAGGTGGAAACCAGACAACAACGGGCCGCCGCTCGCCATCAGCACGAACTGGCTGCTGCCTCGAGGCTGCTGTGACACTCCTCGGGCACCCGTCACGGCAGAGAAGTACTGTCGTCCCGTGGTGGGGGTTTTTCTTAGCGAGATCGACGATCGGCCGTGGTCCAATCTGCCCGAAAAGGCACCGGGAGATTGGACCATTGACAGTTACTTCCTGAGCAGCACCAGTCAGGTTCAGGTCCGGGTCCTGACCTGCCCAGACGAACCCCGGATCACCGACATCCGGGCCGTCTGGAAGGAACTCTGGGGCAGACAGGCCTACCCGGTCGTCCTCATCGTCCGTTACGGCCCGGCTGCCGACCGATGCTGCGTCTGCGGGCCGGGCGGCGAGACGCCGCCCGTCCGGGTCGGAGTTGGAAAGGCCGCCGCCGAGGCGGTCTGCGCTGAAGCCCTCGGCAAGGCCGATTGGTTGACCGCCGAGCGGTACCTCTGGGCGGCCCTCGACGACGTCGAGTCCGAGATCCCCGGAGTCCGCAACGACGGGCTCCTCGCCGCCCACGAGCTCATTACGGGCGTGCGCCAGCGCCCCGACTGGGGGAAGGCCACGGCGACAGGGGCGGCGATCCGTTCGTATCGGGACCGGGACCTCATTCAAGCCCTCGGCTTCGACATCGAGTCGGCACCTGACCTCACCGCCGTTCTCACCGACCAAGGTTCTCGCCGTGCGGTAGCGGTCTTCCTCGAACAGGACGAGACGTTCGAAGGCAACAGTGACCGCTTCGGCGGCACAAGCCCGGTCTCGCACGCTCTCGCCATGGCTGACCGGGAGCACCTCAACTGGGTGGTCCTCACCCGAGGCTCGCACATCCGGCTCTACTCGGCACGCCCAGAGGTTGGGGTTGGTCGGAAGGGTCGGGCGTCGACCAACTTCGGACTCGACCTGTCGCTGCTGTCCGACGACACCGTCGGCTACCTTCCGCTGGTCTTCGGCGCTGCAGCGCTCGCCGACGACGGGACTCTGACCGAGATCCTCGAGGCGTCGGCCGACCACGCCGCCGACCTCGGATCACGGCTCAGAGAACGGGTCTATTTCGAAGCCGTCCCGGCACTCGCCGAGGCCATCGGACGGAGACTCTCTCAGCCCCTCGGCGACGACGACCTCGCCCTCGCTTACGAGCAGACCATGCTCGTGCTCTTCCGGCTCCTGTTCATCGCCTACGGCGAAGACAAGGGCCTCCTCCCGTATCGGATCAACGACCGGTACACGACCCACTCGCTCAAGCAGTTGGCCCGGCACTTGGCACAACGGGACGCCGACGGCTTCGACGACACGGCCAGCGACCTTTGGCAGGGAGTCGACCAACTGGTCGACGCCGTCCGGTCCGGAAACCGGGACTGGGGCGTGCCCCCCTACGGAGGAGGCCTCTTCGACGACACGTCCGACGGTGGTGCTGCTGTCGCAGCGCTCACCCTCACCAACGCCGAGTTCGGTCCCGTCCTCGACGCCCTTCTCGTGGACGAAGGCCCGGACGGCGTGACTGGTCCCGTGGACTTCGCCTCGCTCTCGGTACGGGAGTTCGGCACCATCTACGAAGGCCTCCTCGAATCCGAACTCGGCATCGCACCGGCCGACCTGACGGTCACCAAGGAGAAGGGACGAGAGGTCTACGCCCCGGCCGGGGACGACGACACGGTCGAGGTCGAAGAAGGAACCGTCTACTTCCACAACCGATCCGGGGTACGCAAGTCCACCGGCAGCTACTTCACCAAACCATTCGCCGTCGACCACCTGCTCCGTAACGCCCTGCACCCGGCCCTCGACGACCATCTCGACCGGATCACGGCACTCCTCGATAGCGGAGACGAGAAGGCCGCTGCCGACCAGTTCTTCGACTTCCGGTGCGTGGACATCGCCATGGGCTCAGCGCACTTCCTTGTCGCTGCCGTCGACCACATCGAGGCACGCCTCTCAGCGTTCCTCGCCGACCGGCCAGTCCCCGGAGTGCAGCGGACCCTCTCGACACTTCGTGAAGCAGCCGTCAACCAGCTCCGATCCGCTCTCGGCAGCGAGCATGCCGTTCTCGTCGGGTCGACGATCGAAGACGTTGCCCTCATCCGACGCCTCATCGCCCGACGGTGCATCTACGGAGTCGACCTCAACCCCATCTCCGCCGAACTGGCGAGGCTGTCCATCTGGATCCACACGTTCGTGCCCGGCCTGCCCCTCACATTCCTTGACCACAACCTGACCGTCGGCAACACCCTCACCGGGATAGGAACCCTCGTCGAGGCAGTTGAGCTGCTGGAGACCAGCCCGACAGGGACGCCCGTCATGGGGATCGGGGACCTCACGGACCTACTCGAGAAGGCCGGTCCCGCCATGGTCCGGCTCGCCACGGTCGCCGACGCCACGACCGACGACATCGAGGCCGCCCGGGAAGCCACCATCGAGGCTCGGGACGTTCTGGCACCTCTCGCCACCATCCTCGACCTCTTCGTGGTCGCCCGGTCGCAGTTGACGTCGGTGGACCTGATGACCGTCGTGGCTGCCCTCGATGACGCCGACCGAATCCGAGAAGGTGGCGAGGTCCGTGGCGTCATCGACGACCTCCAGCCGCTGCACTTTCCGGTGGCGTTCCCAGAGGTGTTCCTCCGGGACCGGCCGGGGTTTGACTGCATCCTCGGCAATCCACCATGGGAGAAGGTGAAGGCTGACGTTGACGGATGGTGGGGTCTGCGTTTCCCGGGCCTCCGATCGCTCAAGGTCAACGAGATGCATCAGGCAATCGAGCGCCTCAGAACCGAACGGCCCGACCTTGCCCATGAGTTCGAAGAGGAACTCGCCTCGACCGAGAGGATGCGGTCGGTTCTCCGTTCGGGCCCGGCCGACCTCGGCTCTGGTGACCCCGACCTCTACAAGGCGTTCGCATGGCGGTACCTGCAGTTGGTCGCCGATCGAGGAACCATCGGAGTGGTCCTGCCTCGGGTGGCGCTCGGGGCCGCAGGCATGGCGGACTGGCGTACCCGAGTCCTCCAGTCCGGGGATTTCATGGAAGTCACAACCGGAACGAACACGGGCGGCTGGCTCTTCGACGGAATGGAACACCGGTACACGATTGGGCTGGTCTCGATCCGCAAGACCGACGAACCTGACGACGAGGTTGACATCCGTGGCCCGTATGACTCGCTCGCCTCCTACCGGGCAGGGATCGCTGAGGATCCGGTCATTCTCCCGGCGTCCGGCCTCCTCCAGTGGACGACCGGGGCGGCCTTTCCGCTTATCCCGGGATCGGCTGCTGGCCGGGTGTTCCTCAAGATGAGGCGGCATCCTCGATTCGATGAATCGCCTGTGAGTTCAAGGTTCGTACCCGTCTTGGGTGACTTGCATGCCACGCAGGGCAGGCCACATATGGTTTTTGATCCGCCGTCGACCGCTGGTTTCTGGCCTGTCTACGGAGGAGCGTCGTTCAACCTGTGGCAGCCGTCGGTACACGAAAGTGACGGCGCACCGGTGGTCTATGCATGGGCCGACCCGGACTACATCACAGAGGTTCTTCAGGCGAGGCGGCGAACCGCCTCGACGAGGTCCAACTCAGTCTGGCGGATGTTCTCGAGGTCATTCATCGACGACTACTTGACGCTTCCATGCCGCAAGCCTCGGATCGCATTCAGAGACGTGACCAACCGCACCAATCAGCGGACCTTGGTCACGGCGTTGCTCCCACCTGAGGTGGTAACCACGAACAAGGCCCCCTATCTGGCCCAAGTCAGCGGGGGTGCAGCCGACGAAGCCGTAGTCGTTGGAGTGATGTCTAGCCGAGTCTTCGACTGGTATGCCCGACGATTCGTGGAACTGAACGTCAACCTGCACATTTTCTTGGGACTTCCGTTCCCTGAAGAGATTGCTGACCGGGTTTCGGACCGGATCGTGGAAGTGGCGGGGAGGCTGGCGGCAGTTGACGGTCGATTTGCTGACTGGGCATCTGGTGTTGGCGTGCCGGTCGGGAGCTGCACCGAACCGGAAGAAAGACAGCGGTCGATTGACGAACTGGACGCATTGGCCGCTCACGCCTATGGCCTCGATGCCGACGACGTGACCGTCATCTTCGAGACGTTTCACAGGGGCTGGGATCACCAGCCTCGACTGGATGCCGTCCTCGAGCACTTCGAGCGGTGGGCGTCGTGACCGTTGTGGGGAAGCCTGAGTGGTCGACGAACCGGGCAGGGGAGCAGACCGCTGCGGCTATCAACGAACGGCTCGGCCACCTCCGCACGAGCCTCGCTGATCCGGTCGAGCTGTCGATAGCTACCGCCTACTTCAATCCGGCCGGGTTTGCCCTGATCGCTGACGAGCTCGAGCAGTGCGGGTCGGTGCGGCTCCTGATCGGTGCCGAGCCGACCGTTCCGGAACACCGGGTCCGGCCGCTCGGCGGGTCGGCGACGCCGGAGAGGATCGCTGCCAAGAACCTTCGTGAAGCGCTCGATCGGCATCTCCGAAACCTTCGGATGGATCGGGACCATTCCGGGTTCAGCCCCAAGGCCTACCGAGATGCACGGCGGCTCGTCGACTGGCTGCGAAGCGGCCGGGTCGACGTCAGACGGGTCACCAGCCGATTCCTCCACGCCAAGGCGTTCATCGTCACTGCCGGAGATCCGAGCGTGCTGGCCGGGTCGTCGAACTTCACCGGTGCCGGGTTGGCCTCCAACCTCGAGCTCAACTTGGCCCGGTACGAGCCGGGCATCGTCGGTGATGTCATCGACTGGTACAAGGACCTGTGGTGCGAGGCCGAGGACTTCGACCTTGCCGGGATCTACGAGGCGGCGTTCGAAGCGCAACCACCGAAGCTCGTCTTCCTACGGATGTTGTGGGAGCAGTACGGCGTTGAGATCGAAGCCGAGCGGGCCTACTACGGGCAGGAGATCAATTACCTGACCGACTTCCAGAAGGCTGGCGTCTACCGGGCCTCCCAGTACTTGGACCGGCACAGCGGCGTGCTGATCGCCGACGAAGTCGGACTCGGCAAGACATTCGTGGCCGGAGCGCTCATCGAACCGGCCGTGAAGAACCGGCTCCAACGGGTCGTCGTCATTTGCCCGGCGGCGCTCCGAGACAGCACATGGAACAAGTACCTGCACGACCGTGGCTTGGCTGTCGAATGTCTCTCCTTTCAGGAACTCGTCGGCGATCACCGACTCAACCCGGAACTCGAACCATCGGCAGCGACCACCAAGCTGCTGCACGACCCGGCTCACTACAAGATGGTCGTGATCGACGAGGCCCACCACCTCCGCAACCCCGGAACCCTGCAGGCCGACGCCATGCGAAATCTCTTGGCCGGAACGCCGCAGAAGGACCTCGTCCTGCTGACGGCCACCCCGGTCAACAACACCCTCTTAGACGTCTACGAACTCCTCCGGCTCTTCATCCGCAACGACGCCGCCCTGCTCGGCGAGGGAATCCCATCGATCAAAGCCAAGTTCGACGAAGCGGTCGCCGAAGACCCCGACCAGCTCGACTCCAGCTACCTATTCGAGATCATCGACCCGGTATGCGTCCGCCGCACACGACCGTTCGTGAAACGCCACTACGCCCACGACCGGATCCGCCACCCGGACGGCACCGAGGAAGAGATCGTCTTCCCCGCCGTCGAGGTCGACCGTGTCGACTACGACCTCACGGCGGCCTTCCCGACGCTGTTCCACAAGCTCGAGCACGCCCTCGACGGGTACACCTACAACTGGGGGGAACCCCCACCGGAGGGCGTGTTCGCCATGGCCCGGTACAAGCCGTCGATGTACCGGCACGACCAGTCGCACCTCGTCCACCACGAGCTCAATCTCGGGAAGCTCCACCGGTCCAGCCTCCTGAAGCGCTTCGAATCGTCAGCCCATGCGTTTGCCTCCACGTGTCGGAAGATGGCGTCGGGTCACGACGGGCTGATCGAGCTGATCAGGGATCAGGGCAAGGTCGGAACCGGGACGGCCCTGACGGAATGGTTCGCCACCGACTCGGACGACGTCGAAGAGGTAGACGCATTCCTCGACTCAAACTTCGGCGAGTTGGACGAGGCATCCGACTACGACGCCGACGCACTGGTCAGGGACTTGGAGACCGACCGGGACCTCTTCCTGTTCTTCGCCGGAGAAGCCGAGAAGGTCGCCCCGAGCGACGACCCGAAGTTGGCCGCTCTCGTCGACGAACTCGCCGTCGTCGCCGCCGAGGCGAACGCCGACGGCATCGGCGAGGCCGACACCCAGAACCGGCGCAAGGTCCTGATCTTCAGCTACTTCTCTGACACGGTCCAATGGATCCACGACCACCTCGTCGCCACAGTCGAAACCGATCCACGACTCGCCGACTATCGGGGACGGATCGTCATGACCCGGGGCAAGGAAGACACCCAGAAGGACGCCATGTGGGGATTCGCCCCACAGACCGCCGGGGCACCAGACGGCTACCCGGACCAGTACGACATCGTGATCGCCACCGACGTGCTCGCCGAAGGCGTCAACCTCCAGCAGGCACGGCACATCGTGAACTACGACCTGCCGTGGAACCCGATGCGACTCGTCCAACGGCACGGCCGAATCGACCGCATCGGCTGCCTCCACGACACGGTTCACATGCGCTGTTTCTTCCCAGCCGACCAGATCGACGACCTCCTCGGCCTCGAAGACCGGCTGATCCGAAAGCTCAAGCAGGCCGTCGCCACATTCGGCGGCGGAAGGGTCCTCCCCGGCGTGGCCGCCGGAGACGTGAGCTACGGCGACACCACCAAGGCCGCCATCGACCGTGTCCGTGCCGGAGACACCACCTTCTTCGACGAGGACGGTCCGCTCGGCGTGCTCTCCGGCGAGGAATACCGCCAGATGCTTCGCCGTGCACTCGAAGACAGCCACCTTGCCGAGCAGATCAAGGCCCTGCCCTACGGGTCGGGGACGGTGGTCGACGCTGGAGACGGCCCTGAAGGCTTCGTGTTCTGTGTTCGAGCGGGCGACTACCCACGTCCCCGGTTCTGCTCGGTCACTACCGGTGAGGATGGCGAGGCGGTCGTCGGAACGGCCGTGTATGGGTGCCTCGGACTGGCACAGCCACCGAAGGAGCCGACAGTCGAACGGGCTGGACCGTCGACTATGGCCCCGGCTCCGAGGGATCTAGACGACGGGCTGCTCGATCGGGCCTTTAGGGCGTGGGACCTTGCCCGGGGCCACCTCGTTGAACAGTGGAACAGCGAGGGTGATGTCCGAGCGGAGCTGCCGCTCGCTGCACGACGGGCTGCAGACCTAGTCCGTGAGCACGGAGAACGAGTGCTGGACCGGCGAGTCGCCGACAATCTCGTCAAGAGCTACCGAGCGCCGCACGACCATCGGGTCCTCAAGGACATTCGGATAGCTCTCGGAGCATCCGAGAACCCTGCCGATCAGGTTCGTGCGCTGGAGGTCGTGGCTCAGCGGCACGGGCTCGAGCCGCCGGTGGAGCCAGAACCGCTCCCGCCCATCAACAGCGACGACCTCCACGTCGTCGCATGGGTGGCTCGGACATGAATGAGGAGGTTGGGGTGAAGTACGTAAAGAGGGTCCCCATCCGTTTGAAGGGGAATCCGAACCTGTCGGAGAAGTGGCTGCAGGAACGGATCCTCGAAGACCCTTCGCTGCTCGGATTCGGACCACTGAATGTTCGGGCTTCAGAGAAGACGCTTCCGAAGGGTGGTCGGCTCGACCTGCTGCTCAGCGACAGCGAGACCGGAACTCGTTACGAGGTCGAACTGCAGCTTGGCGCAACTGATGAGTCGCACATCATCCGGGCCATCGAGTACTGGGACCTCGAACGGCGTCGCTATCCGCAGTACGACCACGTGGCAGTGATCGTCGCCGAAGAGATCACTGCACGGTTCTTCAATGTCATAGGCCTGTTCAACGGCTTCATCCCGATCGTGGCCATTCAGGTAGCGGCGCTCGAGGTCGGTGACGACGAGGTGACCCTTGTCTTCACCCGGATCCTCGACCACCAGACCCTTGCCGATGAGGAAGAAGACGACATCGTCGCCGCAGACCGTTCCTACTGGGAGACCAATGCCTCCCCAGAGACGATGAAGCTGGTCGACGACTGTCTCGCACTAGTCCAGTCGGTCGATCCGGGCGTGACCCTGAACTTCACGAAGCGGTACATCGGGTTAGCAAGGAACGGCACGGCCTGTAACTACGTCGTCTTCTACCCGAAGCCCAAGCAGATCAACCTCGTGATCAAGTTGCAGAGAGGCGACGAGGCCGATCGTCTGTTGGAGCAATCCTCGCTCGTCGTAAATGCCTATCGGGTCCGGCGGGGCGCCTACCGGCCGGTCGCCACGCACTCCACGTTCGAGGAGAATCGGGAGATCTTCCGGCGTCTGTTCGAGATGGCCCACGAGCAGTACTACGACTAGGGGGGGGCGATGAGCGACATCAAGCTTTTCCGGGTCCAGCCATCGGGCGTCGAACCGATGCACGGCGGCACCTTCGATGCTGAGAAGGAACTACAGGCCCTTGTCGAAAATCACATGGAGGCGCTGCTGGCTGTCCGGTTCTTGGCCACCGAGTACTCGACCGGCAAGACCCACCGGGGACGGATCGACACGCTTGGCCTCGACGAGAACGACGCCCCTGTCATCGTCGAGTACAAGCGGCACTCGTCTGAGAACGTCATCAATCAGGGCCTCTTCTACCTCGACTGGCTTCTCGACCATCGAGCCGAGTTTGAACAGTTGGTCCAGAAGACCTACGGGCAGCAGGCAGCGGACGGCATCGACTGGACGGCACCCCGGCTGCTGTGCATCGGCGGCGACTTCACCCGGTACGACGAACACGCCGTTCAACAGATCGATCGAAACATCGACCTGCTCCGGTATCGGACCTACGCCGAGGGTTTCCTCATCCTCGAACTGGTGAACTCTGTGTCGACCTCGTCACCGACCAGTGGAGCGTCTGACGGCGCCGGGCCAGACAAGCCCAAGACGTGGAAGACGGCCAGCGAATCGTTGGAGCAGGCCGCCCCAGCCCTCCGGGAGCTCTATGGCGAGCTCCGTGACGTCCTGTTAGCCATGGGCGAGGACGTACAAGAACGAACACTGAACACCTACTTCGCCTTTCGGAGGATCAAGAACTTCGCCTGCGTCTGCCCGGTCATGCAGAAGACACGGCTGGTCGTCTACCTCAAGGTCGATCCCGACGAGGTTGACCTAGAGGAAGGGTTCACCCGGGATGTCCGAGAGATCGGCCACCTCGCACCCGGCGACCTCGAAGTGACCCTCAACTCCGTCCAAGACGTCGAACGGGCGGCCACCCTCTTCCGGCAGAGCTACGAGGCCAGCTGATGGCCGACGAACTACACACCTGCAAGCACGGGATCTACCCCTCGACCGCATGCTCGAGCTGCAAGGCGCAGTCAATGCCGACCGTCTACATCTCCGGTGGCGGCATGAAGTATCACGCCACCCCGAGTTGCCCGGCGCTAGCCGAGGGCCAGTCGAAAGCGGCCAATCCGGAACCGATCCTGCCCGTCTCCCTCGGCTCAGAGGTCGCACAGAGCCGAAAGCCCTGTAAGACCTGCCGACCGCCGAGGGTCTAACTGCCGCCTCCAAGAGCGGCATCGACAGCCGTCCGGAGGCCATCCCACCCGACCGACTTGGCGAGGCCGTCGAGAGTGGTGATCCCAACGGTCTTCTGATCACCCAACTTGTTGTCGAGGACGGCGGCAGCCACGACTCGAAACTCCCAACAGGAAAGGTCGGCGACGTTTTCGTTCGTTGCCATGACGGGGGTGTGCAAGCAGAAGACGTACACGTCGGCATTGCGAAGCGGCACATCATGCGGCTCCCATTCGCCCGTCGAGGCGTTCCACGCTTCTTGCCGCCGGGCAATGTCGTAACGGACGGTCGACGGCTTGTTCTGGCCCCACCGCTGTCCCCGGCCTCCCGCCTTCACCTCGATTGGCTTCCCCCGATATCGAAAGTCAGCAGCGTCCCACTCGAGCCGAACCTCATCGGGGCCAATGACGCCAAGAGCTTGCCCGACGAGCCACTCGGCGAACGTGGCTCGGGTCAGGTTGTCAACGAGATCGCCGAGCGCCCATCTACGGAACTGGTCGAAGTTGGTGGCGATCATGTGGTCTCCATGGCTGGTTCCGCTGGAGGAAGGCTCGAAGGTGTAGTTGACTCTGTATCCGGAGAGTCAGGTAAGGGCGGAATCATGGAAAAGCTGGTCTTGGAGTTTCTGTATCCCAGTGGGCAGCCAATAGGCCTACTAGATCTGGGTCTCGAATTCCTCGAGAAGGTAGGCGTTGATCCGACTACGGCTGAAAGGCCGTTTCAGATCGGCATTGACCGCAAGAAGAGCAAGGCGGGGAACTGGTTCTACGAGTACTCGCAGAACTCGGTACCCCTCCCGTCCGGCATGGAGACCTACCTGAGGTTGGAGAACACGCTCATCCCGATGGGAGGAGTACATCCAGCCAAGAAGACGGGGAACCCGACCCGAGAAGGCGCCGCCGAGATTCTGGTAGGGGCGACGCCGTACCTCGTCAAGGCCTACATGACCCAAGGCAAGTCGCCGTACTGGGTCAAGGTGGTGGCCCACAAGCGTCCGGACACCGCCAAGAACCTCGCCAAGGCACGGGCAACGCCCAAGGGCGGCTCAATTCTCTAGCCACGACTCTCTTGGTGCAGGTGTTTTCCGGACAGGCCCATACGGCCTCCGATAGCGCTGTCCGGGGCGATCAGACATTGTCACCGCCATGCCGTACGGTGGCAGTGACAACCGAATAATCCGGTGTCTCGCCTGTCGGCGAGACGACTGATCTGCTCTGGCTGTCCATCGGGGCCGGCTACACCCGTGAGGTGCCGGTCGAGCGGTGGCATCGGGATGCGAAGATCCACGACATCTTCGAGGGCACGGAGCAGATCCAGCAGCTGGTGATCTCCCGGGCCATCTCCGGCATGCGCATTGAGTAGAGGCGGTCAGGTAGCGGTCGAGGGAAGCCACCCCGCGGGCGCGCTGAGATCAAAGCCGTCGGCGGTGGTCACGACCGCCGGTAGCCGGCTGTTCCGGACCGTCCGGGCTTCGATTCGAAAGGACGCGTGTGCCGTTCGGCGAAGTTCCGCTGACGACCGACCCGGCGGGAAGGCCACGACGATCCGCTTGTCGGGGAGTCGGTTCCGGATCGAGGCGATCGGGGGAGCTAGGTCGCTGTCTCCCGAGATGACGACCGCCGTGTCGAACAGGTCGTCGAAGGCGTCCTGGAGGAGTCGGACGGCGATGTTCACATCTGTCTTCTTCTCCTCGGGCTTCTCCCACGAGTGGCCGCATTCCCGGCAGGTCACCTTCGTGGAGAGGAAGTGACCGAAGTCGATCGTGATGCCGTCGCCGGTCCGCAGTGCGTCGAGATAGCGGGTCTGCCGGTCGATCTTTCGGTCCGACCGCCGCGTCATGCTCGTGAAGTACTTGGTGGCTTCGAGGACCTGTCCTGGGAGGAGGAGAGACTGACAGAGGCGGCTGAGGTCGAGCCACCGGGATGTGCGGAGACCTGAATCACAGAGACCGTGGTAGAGGTTGAATCCGTCGATGTAGGCGATGACCCGTACGTTTCCCATGTGTGGACGGACGGTAGCCATGACGGTCGGGGGGCAGGTGTGTACAGTGGACCTCAACCCCGCCGGGACGAGTAGTCCCGGCCTGACGGCCCCAGCCAACGGCTGGGGCCGTTCCTCGTACCGGGACCCGTAGGAGTCGGTTCTGGTGCCGGTTGCCGGGTAACGGCTTCTCTGGGAGCCTGTGGGCAGCGGACGAGTGCGGAGGCGGAGTGCCGTGCCGATCTTTCGATCTGACGGGGACCAGTTGTCGGCGTTGACGCGTGTGGCGGCCGGACCCGACCTCTACGAACGCGAGATCGAGGCGCTCCTCTGGGAGAACCTCGAGGCGTTCACGGGAACCGACCTGTTCCCGGTGTGCCGTCAGGCCCGGGTGCGGGCCGGGGATGCGTCGATGATTCCGGACGTGGTGGCGTTGGACGGCACCGGCCGGGTCGTCATCTTCGAGGTGAAGCGGTCGATCGACCGGGGACAGCTGGCCCAGTGCCTGGAGTATGCGGGCTGGGGTCGGTCGACGAGCCTCGACGAGATCGCCTCGCTGTTCCCGGATGGGATGGCGGCTTTCTTCGAGGCATGGCAGGAGTTCATCGGGACCAGTTCGCCGGTGGTGATCTCTCAGGAGCCGCTGCTGTACCTCATCGCCGCCGAGTTCGATGACCGGACCCGGTCGGCCATCGGTTTCCTGGAAGCCAGCCGGGTCCCCATCGACGTCGTCGCCGTGGAGGCCTACGAGGACGAGTCCGGTGCCCGCTACTTCCACATCGACAGCACCTACGACGACTCGCCGATCGAGCCCACCGAACGGGACCCGGTCGCTGGACCCCGCATCCACATGTACCAGGGGCGGCGGTTGCAACTGTCGGACCTGCTGGACGAGGGTGTCGTCGAGGTGGGCGACCGACTGGCGTGGCATCGTTCAACGACGGGCGAGACATTCGGGGCGTAGATCGTCGAAGGCGGTCGGATCCGCCTCGACGACGGTCGGCTCTGCGACTCGCCGTCGCTGGCCGGGAAGTTGGTGTCGGGGATGGTGGCGGTACCCGGATGGGGTGTCTGGCGGATTCCCGCCCGCGGCGACCGGTCGCTCTCCGAACTGCGGAAGGCGTTCTACGCCCGGGTGCAGGGATCGGTCTGAGCGTCGATCAGCCGGCGGGGCGGAGGGCCTCGGTCATGGCGGTGAACTCCTGGAGGGCGGCGCCGAGTTCCTCGACGATCTCGTCGTCCAGGGGCGGGTAGCGATTCAGGATGGCCGCCGGTCGGGCGGCGACATCTCCCGGACGGGGATCAGGACCTCGGGGAGGTGGACCCGGGGGCGGTGGCCGGAGAAGTGGTAGCGCTCGCGGGCCAGTGCCTTGGCGTCCTTCAGGACCTGGACGAGCTCGCGGATCGACCAGCCGGGATAGTTCCGGCGGCAGAACTCGACGTGCTTCCCCTGCTTGGCGGCGATCCAGTGGGTGTGGTGGAGGATGGCCGCGATGTCGTCGGCGTCGAGGTCGTAGTGGGGGCCGGCGTCGGTCTCGACGATCGCCGGCGGCTCGTCCTTCATGAAGTTCGGGCGGCGGGACCGTCGGGCGGCGGGCTTCCGGGGTGCCATGTCCCTTGGTCCGGTCGAGCCGTGACAGGGGCGGCGCGGTGGTGACGGGATGTGGTCTGATGCGCGGATGAATGCCACCCGGGTCGGCGACTGGACCGTCACGCCACTGTCGGAGCGCTTCGGTGCCCGCATCGAGGGGTGCGACCTGCGGGCCCTCGACGCCGACGGCTGGGCCGAGGTCGACCGCCTGTATGCCCGACACCGGGTGCTGGCCTTCGTCGGCCAGGACCTCACCGTCGAGCAGCACGTCGCCGTCGGCGAGCACTTCGGCGACCCGTACGTCCACCCGTTCCTCGACGCCGTGCCCGAGCATCCGGCCGTGCTGCAGGTGTTCCAGGAACCCGACGAGGCCGAGGCGTTCGGCGGCGAGTACTGGCACTGCGACATCTCGTTCCGATCGCCGCCTGCCGCCACGTCGCTGCTGTACGCCCTCGAGGTCCCACCGGTCGGGGGCGACACGCTGTTCGCCGACCAGGTGGCGGCACTGGCCGCCCTGCCCGCCGACGTGCGGGACCGGCTCGACGGCCTGACGGCGGTGCACGCCTACCCGGACATGGAGGAGACACCCGAGACGGCGGCCGTCCACCCGGTGGTGCGGGCCCACCCGGTCACCGGCGAGGAGGCGTTGTACGTCAACCCGGCGTTCGCCGTCCGGATCGTGGAACTGCCCGGCGACGAGGGTGCCGAGTTGCTGGCCGTCCTGTTCGCCCACCAGGTGTGCGACGAGTTCCGGATGGCGGCGCCGTGGACCGACGGCCAGCTCCTGGTGTGGGACAACCGGGTGACCCTGCACCACGCCAGCAACGACCATCCCGGCCACCGCCGGCATCTCCGCCGCGTCACCTCGATGGAGCGCGTCCGCACCTCTGCCGAGGACCCTTCCTAGGATTCGCCCGGCGTTGGTCTTCACGGCCGACCATCGCCTGCGGGGTGGGACACCCCCGGTTCCCGCCGTCCGACTCGAACGAGAGCCGGCGCTTCGGCTGGATGGTGGTGTCATGGGGGCCGAGAGGCGTCGGGATCCCTGGAGGATCCACTTCTTCCAGCGGACGGAACCCGATGGAGGGTCGGGCCGGGTCCCGGCGATGGACTTCCTCGACGGCCTGTCGACGTCGACGACGGCAGAGGTCTCGGCGATCCTCGACGCCGTCGCTGCGGGACCGCCGCCCTCGTTCTCGGGAGGCGGGATGTGGGAGGCCATGAGCGGAGCGATGGCCGGGATCTACGAGGTGCGGGTCCGCGGCGGAGGTCGGAACCATCGCGTCTTCTGCCTGCTGGTCCGTGATGGGAAGGGCCTGGGTGGGCCCTCGATCGTCGTCCTCGGTGGCCTGTCGAAGCCTCGACGGTCGCCGGCAGCGTCGCGGGACTACCGGACGGTGCTGGCCGATCGGGCGGAGTTCCGGCGGACCGGGCGGGTGTGGGCCTGAGGGCGACTACCGGCCAGCGGTCGGCTTCAGGTCGACCTCGAGTCCCATGGAGTCGGCGAGGGCCACGAGCGTCGAGAGCGTGGGATTCGGGCTCGCGGTCGAGAAGAGCCGACGGATGGCTGCCGGATCGAGGCCGGAACGCCTGCCGAGTTCGGCCTTGGACCACTCCTGGTGGCGTCGGTGCTCGTCGAGCCTTCGCATGATGGCGTCGATGCGGTCGATCCGACTTCGTGCCGCCTGGTAGGCCGCCTCGCCTCCGGGCTCTGCCCGCCGCTCGGCGAGGTACCGCTCAGCAGCGGTTCGTGGCTCGTTCATCCGATCAGAGTATCCGTAACGTAGATGTTACGCACATGCCCGACAGCCCGGTCAGGCGTCGAGGATCTGGGTGATGCGTTGGCCGGAGAGGCCGAGGATCTCGCCGACGTCACGGCGGGGCAGGCCGGCGTCCGTGAAGACGCGGACGGCCTCGCGCGTCAGCGTCCTCGTCCTCGTCTCGAGGTCGGCGAGTCGGACCCGGGCCTCGCGGACCTCGTCAAGGAGTTCCGTGGCGTCCCGCCCGTCGGCGAGGACGATCTCGACCGTCCCGTAGGCCACGTCGTCCTCGTCGCCGTCGACCGAGAGCGCGATGGCGCTGCGGAGGTGCGACAGGGCACCACGGACCGTCCTGGCCTGTGTCACCGCGTTGACCTGGTCGCAGACCCCGGTCCACGGGCCGGCCGGGTCCTGGACGAGTCGGATGTCGTAGCTCATGCGCTTCCTCCCGGTCGGCGCTCACGGCGCAGCCAGCCATCGCCGAGCGCGGGTGCCAGGTGGCGTTCGATGCTCCGCACGGTGCTCGGTGTCAGGTCGCCACCGTGCAGGGGAATGGTGGTCCTGGACGTCGTGCCATCGGGCCCCATGACCTCGAGGCGTGCGTGGGATCCCTTCTGGCGGATGACGGTCGCTCCATGGGTTCTCTGCAGGAACCGGAGCAGCGCCCGGCTCGTCCAAGACTTCACTCGTTGCAGGCCAATCTACTTGTCGAACAAAGACAAGGGGAGTGGTCGATGCGGCGAGTGGGCCGGAGAGGGAGGACGGTAACTGGCCGGTCTCCAGGAGTGGGAAGGGTTCGGGTGTCACGGCGGGACGGGACAGGGGGGCGGAGGAAGAGTTGAGCCGACCCGACGTGTACCGGATCTCGATCGAGATCATGAAGGGCATCCCCTACGGCGATGAGCGTTCCTTCATTCCGGTCACGCCGGAGAACGAAGGGTCCTGGCGGCGGCTCGAGGAGCAGATCGCCGAGATCAGGGCATCAGGCGGGGTCGTCGACCTCCCCGGCTACGAGAACGAGTACCGGGAGGTGGACCCGGAGACGGGACGCTGGATCGAGGTGCCACCGCCCGACTCTCCGGCCGGGTTGGCCGCGGCGAGAACGGCCGCTGCCTCGGCCGACGGGGCCGACGACCAGGACGTCCGTGAGTACGTGACCGATACGGGCGACGTCTTCGAGCTGCCGCCCCGGGACCGGCCTTCGTGGGCACCCCTGGACGTCGGCCGATACGGCTACCCGCTCCCCGCCGCCTGGGAGCGGGAGCCCGGGGAACCGCGCGAGAGTGGGCCCATGGCGCCATCGACGGACCAGCTGCCCGATCCGCCGCCGATCTCGGGGCGGTTCGTCGAGGCGGTCGAGTACGCCCGGTCGATGCACGACGGGCAGGTCCGCAAGGGCACCGACATCCCCTACCTCGGCCACCTGCTGGCCGTCGCCGCCCTGGCCATGGAGGACGCGGCGACCGACCCCGACCTCGTCGACCGCACCGAGGACATCGCCATCGCGGCGATCCTCCACGACGTCGTCGAGGACACCATCGACCGTGGGCGCCGGCGCGTGACGGTGCCGATGCTGCGGCAGCGGTTCGGCGACGAGGTGGCCTCCATCGTCGACGGGTGCAGCGACGCCACCGAGCCGACCGCCGACGGCGACAAGGGCCCGTGGCGGGACCGCAAGCAGGCCTACGTCGACCACCTGGCCGAGGCCGACCGGGCCACCCTGTGCGTGTCGCTGGCCGACAAGCGGCACAACGCCCGTTGCATCGTCGACGACGCCCGGGCCGCCGACGTGGACGGCACCGACTTCTGGGGCCGGTTCAACGCCGGAGCCGCCGACCAGGCCTGGTACTACGGCGAGCTGGCCTCGGCGTTCGACCGTCACCGCCCGGGCCGTGCCGCCCGGGAACTCCGCCGGACGGTCGACGAGTTACGGAACCTGGCGGCACACGCCTGAGCCGGAGGTCCGACCGGATGGCCCGAGGTGGCCGGGGACCCAACCGGCCGGGGACCCAGCGGGCCCCGGGAGGGCTCAGCCGGGGACGGACCACCCCACCGGGAACCGGTCGTCGTCGGCCAGGTACTGCCCGGGCACGGCCGTGGTGTCGGCCTGGGTGACCGTCGGGTCGCATCCGGGATGGGGATGCCACACGGCGTCGTCGCCCAGCCAGCGGGTCGACAACGCCACCCGCCGCCCCGTCCCGTCGTTGCCGCGGGCGCCGTGCACCGCCCACGCCGAGAACACGATGGCGTCGCCCGGCTCCACGTCGAAGCCGACGACGTCGTAGGCGGCCCGGTCGGCCTCCACGTCGGGGACCTCCTCGCCCTCGAAGTCGTCGGTCCACCCCGGCTCGCCGTCGAACGAGCTCGGGGCGAAGTACCGGTCCCACCGGTGCGACCCCCGCACGAACTCCAGCGAGCTGTCGGCCACCGTCGACGACGTGCAGGCCACCCACACCGAGCAGATCGACCGGCCCAGGAAGGGCCAGTACGGGATGTCCTGGTGCCACGGGGTGGGCGACGCCGTCCCCGGCTCCTTGACCAGCAGGTGGTCGAAGTAGAGCCGCACCGACGACGAGCCGAGGCAGGCGGCGGCCAGGCCGGCCACCCCCGACTCGAGGGCGAAGCGGCGGACCACCGGTTCGTCGCGCCACAGGTACCGCGACGTGAACAGCCGTCCGGCCACCGCCTCGGCGCCGGTGTCGGTCACCCACGGTCCGGGCTCGACCAGCTGCCGGTCGGCCAGGGCCAGCACCTCGTCGACGAAGGCGGCGTCCACGGCGCCGGGCACGTGCACCACGCCGTCCTCTTGGAAGGTCGCCACCTGCTCGTCGGTGGGGAGGACGGGCGAACGCTCCGGCATGGCCGCCGAACCTAGTCTCGGGCCATGTCCGACGACCCTCTGACCCCCGAGGTGCCCGGCGACCTGGTCGGCGCCCGCTGGTGGACGCGGGCGTGGGCGGCCCTCATCGACATCGTGCTGTTCCTCCTCGCCCTGGTGGTGCCGGCCGTCGTCGTCGTGGTGGGCGTCGTCCTGTGCTGGGACGAACCCGCCGACGAGTTCGTGGCCGACGGGGTTGGCATCCTGCTGATCGCCGTCGGCGCCGTCCTCGGCCTCGGGGTGTTCGTCTGGGGCGGTTGGCTGTTCGGCTACCGGCAGGGCGTCAGCGGCACCACGCCCGGCAAGCGGCGCCTCGGGATCCGCCTCGTCGACGTCGACACCGGCGAGCCACCCGGTGGGGCGAAGGGCGTGGGCCGCTGGCTGGTCCCCGGCCTGGTCGGCGGCGTGCAGGGCCCGGGCAACGTGGTCCAGCTGGTCGACTACCTGTGGCCGGTCTGGGACGAGCGGAACCAGCGCCTCATCGACAAGGTCCTGCGCACCCGCGTCGTCGTCGACCGGAGCCGTCAGTCCTCGTCGTCGCCGCTGTCGTAGTCGTCGTCCTCGTCGTCTTCGTCCCAGTCCTCGTCCTCGTCCTCCCAGTCGTCGATGCCGTAGGCGTCCCGCCAGGCCCGCTCGGCGGCGTCGAAGGTGGCGAACCGACCCAGGGCACTCCAGCCTCCGTTCTCCGACCAGCAGACGTAGACGTCGTCGCCCACCTCGTGCAGTTCGGCGGTGTCGCCGCCCCCGGGGTAGCCGCCCTCCCGCGAGGCCGAGGCGACGGCCCACAGGTCGTCGAGGACGTCGTCGCCGACGTGGAGGCCGGCCACGCAGAGGGTCCGTGCACAGGTCTCTCCGTCGCACGGCGTGGGTTCCGGCGGCGGAGGTGGCGGTGGGGACGGCGGCTGGATCGCCCGTCGACGCCGCGGCGGCTCGGGCTGGACCTCGGGCTCGGGCTCGAGTGCCGGCGGTGGGACCGCCCGTTCGCGCAACTTGCGGGAGAACCGGGCCTGGTCGGCGATGGCCTGACGGACCGAGACCTCGGGGTCGTCGACGAGGCGCCAGACGGACCGGGCCGGCGTCCGCGGGTTGTGGACCGCTGACAGGCGGACGATCGACGCGTCGTCGTCGACGAGGAGGCGGAGCACGTCCACCGGACACCCGGGGTTGTCGGCAGCGGAGGCCCGGACCCGGGGGTCGGGGTCGCCGGCGAGGCGGGCCACCGTCGGCGTCGGCGTCGAGCGGTTGGCGGCCACGGCACTCCGGATGGGGATCCAGTGGCCGATGTAGCGCCCGGGCTTGGCCCCGTCGTCATCGGCCAGCACCTCGAGGACGTCGGCCGGAGTGTCGGGATCCTCGGCGGCCGCGTACCGGAACTGGTCGACGTCGGACCCGGCCAACTCGCGTAGTTCCTCCGCGGCGAGGTCGACGACGCCGTCCGTGATGGCCAGGATCGGGAACTCTCCCGCCGCGTCGAGGCGGAGGGCGACCGCGCCGGGGATGGCCACGTTCCAGCCGAGGCGCTGATGGACCACCGCATCGGCATCCTCGACGAGGATCCGGAAGGCTTCGGCTGACGCGGACGAGTTGCCGGCCACGGACCGCCGCACCCGGACGTCGGGGTCCGACGCCAGCGTCAACAGAGCGTCGCGTGGCGTGCACGGGTTGGTCGCCGCGGCCATCCGCACGAGCGCTACGCGGTCGGTTGCCCGCTCGGCGAGGAGGGCCGCAGGCGTCCGGGGGTTGAGGGCGGCGGCTCCGCGGACCTCCCGGTGGCGGTCACCGGCCAGGCCCTCGAGGAGGGACGGGTCGGGGGAGCACCGGGCGGCCAGGGCCCGGTCACGGTGGTCGTCGCTGTGGGCCAGTCGCTGGAGGATCTGGGCCCGTTCCCGGTGACCGCCCCGGAAGGCGGCTCCTCGGATCAGGCGGTCGGCCAGGTCGGCGCGGTAGGCCTCTCGGTCGAAGCCGGTGGACGATCGGGCCATGGTGGCCACCTCCTCATCGATCCCGGCGGGACCACCTCACCCTCTCGGGCAGGTTGGCGGATCGTCAGCGGGCCGGGTCCCTCGGATCCTCTGGATGAGTCACCCGAATGGTACGGCGCGGCCGTGACGATGTCCGGTCGCCCCCCCGGCGGCCGGCCCATGAGGAGGGGCCAGCCCGCTGGGAGCACCGCTGGGCCGCGCGCCTACGGTCCCGGCCATGTCCCGACTCCGGCGGGTCCGGCGTTCCGAGTTGCACCCCGGCGCCCAGCCCGTGTTCCAGATGCTGTTCGGCGACCGCGACCCGGTCGACGAACCCGGCACCCCCACCGGGTCGCCCGGTGACTGGTGGTCGACCTTCGCCCTGGTGCCCGACGTGTTCGACCACGCGGTGGCCGGCATCGCGCTGTACCGCAGCCCCAAGCGGCTCCTCGACCCGAGGCTGCGCGAGCTCGGCCAGACCCGGGTGGGATGGTGCGTGGGCAGCCGCTTCGTCTACTCGCAGCACCGCAAGGCGTGCCGTACCGTCGGCATCTCCGACGAGAAGATCGACGCCATCGAGGCGTGGGAGACGGCCACCTGCTTCGACGACGACGAGCGGGCGGTGCTGGCCTACACCGACGCCCTGTCGATCCAGCACGGCCGGGTGCCCGACGGCGTCTTCGCGGCCCTCCAGGCGCACCTGTCCGACGAGGAGATCCTCGAGCTCACCTACATCGTGTGCACGTACGCCATGCACGGCGTGATGAGCCGGGCGCTGCGCCTCGAGTTCGACGCCGACCCGCCGGTGCTGGTCGAGCAGCCCGGCGACGCCGACAGCCTCAGCGACGAGCACACCCGCCGCGAGTTCCGGCGGGCCCTGAAGTTGGTCGAGGGCGGGCCCGACGACGGCTGAACCGCCGCCGGGCCGCCGATCGACGACGTCGCTCAGCCGTTGACCGAGAACGACGAGTTGGGGTTTATCTCCCGGTTGCGCCGGTAGAAGCCCATGTCCATCTCGAGGCCGGTGTGCACGCCGGTCACCACCAACGGGTCGGCGTCGTGGTCGTGGCCGCCCTCGACCGCCTCGATCAGCTCGGCCATGCAGTAGCCGGCCACCGGGGCGTTCTTGAACTGGTTGCCGCTGGAGCCGATGGCCACGTAGAAGCCGTCCAGGTCGGTCCGGTCGTAGATCGGGATCCAGTCGTCGGACACGTCGTACAGGTCGACGATGCCCTTCTTCTCGGACGGCACGCCCAACTCGGGCATGCGGCGGGCCAGGCGCAGCACCTGGGCGTTCCACTGCTCGTCGGACACCACGTCGTCGTAGTCGTCCGGGTCGTCGACCCACACCTGCGGGTCGCAGGCCGGGTCCTCGGAGCCGATGAGGATGTTGTTGCCCGACTCGGGACGGACGTAGATGGCCAGGTCGGAGTCCGACGAGTGCAGGCCGTCCTTCTCGAAGTCGATGCCGGCCGGCGACGGCACGTGGTGCACCTCGTGGCGAAGCGCCTTCGTCTTGATGTTCATCGACTCGTACACGCCGGCCATCTTGTTGATGACGAACGAGTGCGGGCCGGCCACGTTGACCACCACCGGGGCGTCGACCTCGGTGCCGTCGGCCAGGGTGATGCCGGCCACGCGGCCGTCGGCCCGGCGGACGTCGACCACCTCGGTGTTGAAGCGGAACTCGCCGCCCTTGGCCTCGGCGGCCCGCTGCAGGTTGTGCGACGCCAGCTGCGGGTCGGACACGTAGCCCGAATCCGGGGTGTACATGGCGCCGACGAGCTCGCCCTCGGGCTCGGCCCAGAAGCGGTCGTCCTCGGGCCGGCACGGCTCGCCGTGGGTGCCGTGCTCGTAGAACGGGTAGCGCTCGCCCAGCTCGTCGTTGGACAGGATCTCGTAGGGCACGCCGACCTGGTCGAACAGGGGCAGGACCTTCTCGTGGTGGCCGCCCTCGAGCATGAACAGCACGGTGCCGCTCTGCATGTACAGGGCGTGGCCGCGCTCGTCCTCGCTGTCGAGGTAGTTCGACCAGTCCTTCCAGTACGAGAAGCCCTCGTAGGCCATGGCGACGCCGTCGAACGTGGAGTAGTGGGCGCGCACGATGGCGCACGAGTTGCTGGTCGAGCCGTACCCCGCGGCCGGCAGCTTGTCGACGTTGAGGGTCTTCCAACCCTTCTTCGCCAGCTCGAAGGCGACGGCTGCGCCGATCACCCCGGCGCCGACGATGATGGCGTCGTACCGTTCGTTCTCACTCATTTCCTCACCTCTCATCGTTGAGTCCGTGTTGCTCGGTTGCTCGCCGTCGGGTTCCCCTGGTGGGGGCTCCTTGGGCGTGCAGGTTGAAACAGTTGTCACTTGCGGTTCCGGGGCCCCTCGTGGGGCTGCCGGAGAGGGCGATCGGCAGGCTCAGCCACGCATCCGTTCGCCGAGGGGATCGTACAGCGGTTCCCGTTGCAGGCGGGCCGGTCGGAGGTCACCGAGGATCTCGACCTCGAATCCACCGGTCCCGGCCGATCCGTCGGCCAGATGGGCCGGGATGTAGCCCAGCGCCACGCTCTCGCCCACGTGGTGGGCGTAGCCGCCCGAGGTGAGGAACCCCACCACCTCGCCGTCGTGGAACACCGGCTCGTCGTGGATGGCATCGGCGTCGTCGGCGTCGACGACGAACGTGACGAGGCGCCGCTCGGGGCCCCGTTCCCGCTCGGCCCGGGCGGCCTCCTTCCCGATGAAGTCGGCGGCCTTGTCCACCTTCACGAACGGGTCCATGCCCGCCTCGCCGGGGGTGAAGTCGTGGCGGAACTCCAGGTTCCACACGCCGAAGCCCTTCTCGAGGCGTAGCGACAGGAACGCCCGGCCGCCGAACAGGGTGACGTCGAGGTCGCGCCCGTCGCCACCGGCCCCGCCCCCGGGCCCGCCGGCGGCCACGATGGCGGCACGCAGCGCCTCGTGGTGCTCCTCGTCGCAGTACAGCTCGTAGCCCAGTTCGCCGGTGAACGACAGGCGGGCCAGCGTCACCGACACGCCGCCCACGGTCATCTCCCGAAGGTCGCGGAACCGCAGGCCGTGGGCCGACACGTCCTCATCGGTCAGTCGCGACAGCAGCTCGCGAGAATCCGGGCCCGAGAGCTGCCAGCCCATGAGGTCCTCGGACCGGTCGACGACGGTGACGCCGACGTCCTCGGTGCCGGCGGCCAGGCGCAGCTCGTGGAGGCGCTGGAGCAGCAGCCGCATGGTCACGGCCGGCATCGAGCCGGAGCCGAACAGCACGAACCGGTCGCCGGGGAGGCGGCCGATGGTCAGGTCGGCGGCCAGGCGTCCGGCCGGGGTCAGGATCGGCGTGAGGGCCAGGCGTCCCTCCTTCGGCAGGTGGTTGGCCACGATGGCGTCCAGGAAGTCCGCCGCGCCCGGCCCCGACACCTCGTACTTGCCGAAGTTGGCGATCTCCAGCAGGCCGACGCCCTCCCGGACCGCCCGGCACTCGGCGGCCACGTGCTCGAAGGCGTCCGACCGGCGGAACGTCGGCGTCTCGATCTGACCGGGCCCGTCGGGCGAGAACCACAGGGCGTGCTCCAGGCCGAACGAGGCGCCCCACACCGCTCCGGCGGCGTCCAGGGCGTCGTAGGACGGCGTGGTCCGCCAGTTGCGGGCCGCCGGCAGCTCCTCGTTGGGGTACGTGATCATGAAGCGCCGCTGGTAGTTCTCCTGCGACTTCAGGTACGTGTACTCCTTGGAGGCGAAGTTCCCGAAGCGGGCGACGTCCATGGCGTAGACGTCGGCGCCGGGCTCGCCGTCGATCAGCCACTCGGCGAGGCGCAGGCCGACGCCGCCGGCCTGGCAGAAGCCGGCCATCACCGCGCACGCCACCCAGTAGTTGGGGATGCCGGGGACGGGGCCGATCAGCGGGTTGCCGTCGGGGGCGAACGTGAACGGGCCATTGACGACGTTGCGGATCTGGGCCGTCTCGAGCGCCGGCATGCGGCGGTACGCCACCTCCATGCGGTCAACGAACCGCTCCAGGTCCGGGGTGAGGAGGCGCATCCCGAAGTCCAGGGGCGTGGTGTCCGGCGACCACGGCTTGCCCGCCTTCTCGTAGGTGCCGATCAGCAGGCTGTTGCCCTCCTGGCGGGTGTAGGCGTTGCCCTCGTAGTCGATGGTCACCGCGATCTCGGCGCCGAAGTCGGCGATCTCGTCGAGCTCCTCGGTGATGACGAACTGGTGCTCCATCGGCAGCAGGGGGTGCTCGACGCCGACCATGCGGCCCAGCTCGCGGGCCCACAGCCCGCCGCAGTTGATGACCACCTCGGCCTGGATGGTCCCCTTCTCGGTGACCACGTCCCACGAGCCGTCGGGACGCTGGACGAGGTCGCGGACCGGGTTGTTGCGGACGATCTCGGCGCCGTAGTGGACGGCCGACTGGGCGTACGCGTTGGTCACGCCGGACGGGTCGACGTGGCCGTCGGCCGGCTCGTACAGGGCGCCGAGGTACTCCGACGTCTCGATCAGCGGGTTGAGGCGCTTCACCTCGTCCATGGAGATGAAGTCGGCGTCCATCCCCATGTAGCGGGCCTTGGCGCGCTCCAGCTTCAGGTAGTCGAGGCGTTCGGGCGTCGACGCCAGGTAGATGCCGCCGGGCCGGTGCATGCCACACGACACCCCGGACAGTTCCTCGATCTCGTCGTACAGGGCCAGCGTGTAGGCCTGCAGGGCGGCGATGTTGGGGTCGGAGTTGACGGTGTGGATCACGCCGGCGGCGTGCCAGGTGGACCCGGCCGTCAGCTGGTCCCGTTCGATGAGCATGCAGTTGGGCATGCCCATCTTGGCCAGGTGGTACAGCACGCTGACGCCGGTGACCCCGCCGCCGATCACCGCTGCGTCGACCCTCGTCCTCATGGTGTGCTTCCTTCCCGTCGGGCCCCGGCGTCGGAGCCCGAAACGCTCCTAGTACCAGGCGTCCTCGGACGCGGCCTTCGTGGTCTCGATGAACTCGGTCAGCGCCTCGTCGACGTCGTCGGGGAGCGACGGCTCCTCGTAGGCGGCGAGGCGCTTCTTCCAGTCGGTGTTGGCCCGCTGGCGGGCGTCCTGCTCGCCCTCCTCGCGCCACTGCTCCCACGACGCCGAGTCGGCGAACGTGGCCTCGTAGTAGGCGGTCTCGTAGTTGGCCAGCGTGTGGGCCGACCCGAGGAAGTGGCTGCCGGGTCCGACCTCGTGGAAGCCGTCCATGGCGAAGCCGTTGTCGTCGACGGCCAGCCCCTGGAAGAGGTGGTGGGTCATGCCGAGGCGGTCGTTGTCCAGCACCAGCTTCTCGTAGTCCATGACCAGGCCGCCCTCGAGCCAGCCGGCGGCGTGGAGGACGAAGTTGGCACCCGACATCATCGCCGTGGACAGCGACGTGGCGCTCTCCTGGGCGGCCTGGGCGTCGGGCAGCTTGGCCGACGTGAACGAGCCGCCGCAGCGCACCGGGATGCGGAGGCGACGGGCCAGCTGGCCGACGGCGAAGTAGGCGAGGCCGGCCTCCGGCGTGCCGAAGGTGGGGGCGCCGGACCGCAGCGACATGGTGGTCAGGAAGTTGCCGTAGATGGCGGGGGCACCGGGGCGGACGAGCTGGGTGAGGGCCACGCCGACCATGGCCTCGGCGTGGGCCTGGGCCACCGCTCCGGCCGGGGTGACGGGGCCCATGGCGCCGCCGAGGATGAACGGGCAGATGACCATGCCCTGGTTGGCCGCCGCGTAGTGGCTGATGACCTGCGTGACCTGGCCGTCGAACACCAGCGGCGAGTTCACGTTGATGTTGCCCATGATCACGCAGTCGGTCTCGAGGCGGTCGGCCCCGAACACGATGCGGGCCATCTCGATGGAGTCCAGCGCCCGGTCCGGCGCGGTGATGGCGCCGAGCAGCGGCTTGGTCGAGCAGCGCAGGTGGGTGGCGACCATGTCGAGGTGCCGCTTGTTGACGGGCACGTCGGTGGGCTCGCAGGTGACGAGGCCGGAGTGGTGGGTCCACTCCAGCGTGTGGTTGAGCCGCACCAGCTCGTCGAAGTCGGCCATGGTGCCGTAGCGGCGGCCCCGGTCGAGGTCGCGGACGAACGGCATGCCGTAGCCGGGGGCGAAGACGGTGTGGTCGCCGCCGATGGTGACCGACCGCTCGGGGTCGCGGGCGTGCTGGACGAACTGCTGGGGCGCGGTGGCGGTGACGATGGACCGGATCAGTCCCGGGTCGAAGCGGAGGCGCTGGCCGTCGACGGTGGCGCCGGCGTCGCGGAACAGCCGGATGGCCTCGTCGTCGCCCCACACCTCGATGCCGATCTCGGCGAGGATCCGGTCGGCGTGCTCCTCGATGCGGTCGAGGCCCTCCTCGTCGAGGAGGTCGTAGTACGGGATGCGGCGTTCGAGGCGCCGGACGGTGGCCTCGGCCCGCGAGCGGTCGCGGCGGGACCGGTCGCCGCGGGTGCGGCGGGGACGCGACGCCGGGGTGGCGTCGACGGCGTCGGTCATCGTCGCGGCGTCACTGTTCCCAGGGCGGCGTCCAGTCGCCGTCGAGGCGGAACGACAGCCCGGTGTCGTCCTCGATGCGCCGCGCCACGTGGAGCTCGCCGACATCGGCGCCGTAGCGGTCGGTGGCCCGGGTGAAGGTGGCCGACGCCGCCTCGGTCATGGGCAGGTCGGTGCCCAGCGTCGACGCCAACTCGCCGATGAGGGCGAGGTCCTTGGTGCAGAGGTCGAGGGTGAACGACGGGTCGTAGTGGCCGGCGAAGATCGACGGGGCGTCGTGACGGGCCACGAACGAGTCGCCGACGCTGTCGGTGATGGCGTCCCACAGGACCGACAGCTCCACGCCGTTGTCCATGCCGAGGGCGAACCCCTCGCCGATGGCCGCCGCGGCGATGAACCACAGCTGGTTGGTCACCAGCTTCACGACGTTGCCGGTGCCCAGCGGGCCGCAGGCGATGACCCGGCCGAGGTGGTCGAGGATGGGGGTGACTCGGGCGACGGTGGCGTCGTCGCCGCCGATGAACAGCGTGAGGCGGCCGTTGCGGGCACCGTCGACGGCGCCGGTGAGCGGCGAGTCGGCGACGGTGACGCCGTCGGGGGCCTGGTCGGCGAGGCGTTGGACCAGCTCGCGGCGGTTGGTGGTGAGGTCGACCCAGCACGAGCCGGGGCGCAGCGCGGCCAGCGCGCCGGCGCCGTCCATGACGGCCTCGACGTGGTCGGGTCGGGGCAGCGAGGTGAGGAGCACGTCGGCCGCGGCGGCCACCTCGGCGGCGGACCCGGCTGCGGTGGCGCCGGCGGCGGCGACCTCGGCGAGGGGTTCGGCGACGAGGTCGAAGGCGGTGACCTCGTAGCCGGCGGCCAGCAGTCGCAGGCACATGGGCCGGCCCATGTTGCCCAGTCCGATGAAGCCGATGCGTTCGGGCGCGGTGTCGGTCATGGGGGTGCCTCCTGGCCTCATTGACAGGTGGGTCGACAGGTGGGGCGCGACCGGAGCCGGTCGTCCCTGAACGGAGCATGAGCGTAGGGAAGGGGTCGTTGACGGCGCAATCGGCCAGTTCCATCATGGAGGCATGACTCAGATCGATGGATCCAGATCGGGTTCCGCCACGGCCGGCAGCGGCGCACCCGTGTCGGAGGCCTGGCTGCGGGCCTTCGACGCCGCGGTGCGGGCCGGCAGCTTCACGGCCGCCGCCGCGGAACTCGGGGTGGGCCAGCCGGCCGTCAGCCACGCCGTGTCCCGCCTCGAGGCCGCCATCGGTGCGGACCTCTTCGAGCGCAGCCGGTCGGGGGTGGAGCCGACCGAGGTCGGGTCGGTGCTGGCCGAGCACGTGCGGGCCGGTTTCCGGGAGTTGGATCGGGGCGTGGCCCTGGTGCGGGAACGGGCCGGCGACCCGTCGGTCGTGACCCTGTCGGTGTCGACGTCGCTGGCCGCCCACTGGCTCATGCCCCGCCTGGCCGAGTTCAAGGCCGCCCACCCCGAGGTCGACCTGCGGTGCATCACCAACGACTCGGACCGCTCGGTGGGACGCGACGGCGCCGACCTGTGGATCCCGCTGGGCGCCGGGCCGTGGCCGGGGCTGGCCACCCGGCACTTCGTGGACGAGGAGGTCTTCCCGGTGGCCAGCCCCGAGCTGGCAGCCCGCCTCGACGCCGACGGCACGCCACTGGAGGCGGCACCGCTGCTGCACCTCGAGGAGCGGTTCCGCCCCCGGTTCGACTGGGCCCGCTGGTTCGCCGAGACCCGGCCCGACCAGCCGGAGGGACGGCTGGCCGGCGAGCGGTCCAACGACTACTCGCTGATCCTCCACGGGGCGATGGCCGGACAGGGCGTGGCCCTCGGCTGGCGCCACATCGTCGACCCGCTCATCGCCCAGGGCCGCCTGGTGGCCGTCGGCGACGACCGGGTGGCCACCGGCGAGCCGTTCGTGCTGGTGGCCGAGGACGAGGACGCGTCACCCGCCGTCACCGCACTGCGGGAGTGGCTGGTCGCCGCCATGGCCACCGGAGCGGCCACCGGCGCGGCCTGAGGACGGCCGCTGCGGCTTCAGGCCAGGTCGGCGGCCTTCACCACGGTGCAGCGGGTCTCGGGGCGGGCCGCCGGCTTCACGAACCGCAGGCCCATGACGCCGTGGTCGCGGCCCGCCGGGTCGACCCAGTCGCCCTCGGCCGGCCGGCTGCCCGACACGACGATCCGCACCGATCCGTCCGGGCCGACGCTGGCGTTCTCGCGGTCGACGTAGCCGGTGCCGGACGTGTAGTCGGCCAGGTTCTCCATCCAGTGGTTGCACAGCTGGAAGTTCCAGTGCTGGCACTCCGGCTCGGTGAACTCCACCACCAGGGCCTCGTCGGGGGCGAGGCGCCAGTAGCCGAACTCGAAGTGCCGGTCGTCCGGCGACCCGCCGATGCGGCGGTAGTGGTCGTCGGTGAGCTGGAGGTGGTTCTCGCGGGCGATGAGGTCGCGGGTCCACGCCGCGTAGTCGGCCTGGATGCCGAGCACCAGCTGGGCGCCGACGGCGAGGCGGGCGGCCATGTCGTCGGGCGGCGGCGGTTCGGGCTCGACGTGGTCGTCGAGGCACTCGATGGTGAGGCGCGGCTTGGACTGCGTGGCCCGGTCGTCGTAGACGACGCGCCCCATCAGCTCCCGGGTCTGGGGGACCAGGGGCAGCCAGCGGGACCCGTCGCCGGGGTCGTCGGCCGACAGGACGAAGTCGACGGTGCCGTCCTCGCCGACCATGTCGGCCAGCTCGCAGGTGAACGGCGTGTGCGACGAGTTGGGGTTGAACACCTCGAGGTGGTCGCGGGCCTCGACGCCGCTGGCGAACGCCCCGACGTCGGCGGGGATGGGTGGGCTCCAGGCCGACAGGTGCACGTAGGCGGTGCCCGGGTCGCCGGTGACGCGGTAGCGCCGGCTCGGGTCGACGGGCTGGACGATGTGGTCCTGGTTCGGCGACTGGACGCCGATGCCGCCCTTGAGCGGCGGGGGGATGATGCCGATGCGGCTGGGCGGACCCGACGGGGTGCGGCGCTCCACGCCCCGGAAGGCGGCCATGAGCAGCATGCGCACCAGGTAGCGGAAGCCCTCGGACCGGTCCACAGGGTCGGCGTCGGGGGTCTCCTCGAGGACGACCTGTCCGGCGGCCTTGAGGGTGTCGCAGAAGTCGTTCCACGACGAGCCGTCGAGGAGGCGTTCGGCCCGCCGTGCGGCCGTCTCCTCCGGCGACCGGTCCGGGTCGGGTCCCGGGGCTGTGCTGGCGGCGTCGGTCATGGCCGGGAGTCTCCCCGTCGGTCGGACGTGGGGACGAGTCAGGCGCCGCCCAGAGAAACCGCCACCCGGTCGGCGATCATGCCGCCGATCTCGAGCGAGGCGGTGGCGGCCGGCGACGGGGCGTTCAGCACGTGGAGTGACCGGTCGCCGTCGACGAGGGCGAAGTCGTCGAGCAGGGCGCCCCGGCGGTCCACGGCCTGGGCGCGGATCCCGGCCGGGGCCCGTCGCAGGTCGGCGGGTTCGAGGTCGGGGACGAGGCGGCGGGCGGCGGCCACGAACCGGCGGCGGCTGACCGAGCGCGCCACCTCGTCGAGCCCCGGCCTCCAGTAGCGGCCGACGAGGCGGGCGGTGCCCGGCCAGGACGCGGTGTCGGCCAGGTCCCGGGGCGGGACGTCGGACCAGCGGTAGCCCTCGCGGGCGAGCGCCAGCACGGCGTTGGGGCCGGCGTGGACGTGGTCGTCGAGGCCGCGGGTGAGGTGCACGCCGAGGAACGGGAACCTCGGGTCGGGGACCGGGTAGACGAGGCCGCGGACAAGGTCGGCCGACGGGCCGACCACGTCGGGGTACTCGCCCCGGAAGGGGAGGATGCGGGCGTCGGGGCGTTCGCCGGCGGCCCGGGCCACCCGGTCGGCGTGCAGGCCGGCGCAGCCGACGAGGAAGCGGGCCCTGACCGGCGGGTGCGGGCCGCCGCCGGTGTCGACGGTCCAGCCGTCGGTCGTCGGGGTGGCCCGTCCGGAGCGGACCCCGGTGCGGACCTCGCCACCCGCAGCGACGACCCGGTCGGCCAGCACGCGGGCCACGCCGGCGAAGTCGGCCCGACCGGTACGGGCGACGTGCAGGGCGGCCACGCAGGCCACGTGTGGCTCGTGCTCTCGGGCCGCCTCGGGCGACACCTCGGCGACGGCGACCCCGTTGGCACGGGCCCGCTCGGCCAGGGCGGCCAGGCGCGGGACCTCGTCGGGAGCGGTGGCTACGACGAGCTTGCCGCACCGGTCGTGGGCGACGGCGTGCTCGGCGCAGAACTCGACCATGCGGTCGCCGCCTCGGACGGCCAGCGTGGCCTTCAGCGAGCCGGGGGCGTAGTAGAGGCCGGCGTGGATGACCCCGCTGTTGCGTCCGGTCTGGTGGGTGGCGACGGCGTCCTCCTTCTCGAGGACCAGCACCGAGCCGCCGGGGAGGCGGGACTGGAGGGCGTCGGCCGTGGCCAGGCCCAGGATCCCGCCGCCGACAACCACCACGTCCACGTTCGGGGAGGCCATGGCCGGGACGCTACCGGGGTCGGAAAAGCCGGCCGGAGAGGCCGGTGGAAAAGCGAAAGGCCCCGGCGTCGGGGCCGCCATGTCGCGGGGCGGTCGACGCCGGGGACCGTTTCGACGACCGGGACCGCAGGGGGACGGCCCGGGTCGGGAGGGGAGGATCAGCGGAGGGCGAGCGCCTCCATCGGATCCACGTACTCGAGGTCGAAGGTCTCGGCTACGGCGTGGTCGGTGATGCGCCCGGCGCAGACGTTGAGGCCGTTGCGCAGGTGCGGGTCGTCGGCCAGGGCCTGCTCGGCGCCCTTGTCGGCCAGCGCCAGGGTGAAGGGCAGCGTGGCGTTGGACAGGGCCAGCGTCGACGTGCGGGACACGGCGCCCGGCATGTTGGCCACGCAGTAGTGGACGACGCCGTCGACCACGAAGGTCGGGTCGGTGTGGGTGGTGGGTCGGGTGGTCTCGAAGCAGCCGCCCTGGTCGACGGCCACGTCGACGATCACCGAGCCGGGCCGCATGCGGCCGAGCATGTCGCGGGTGACGAGGTGGGGGGCCTTGGCGCCCTTGACGAGCACGGCGCCGATCACCAGGTCGGCGTCGAGCACCGAGGCCTCGAGCTCGGTCCTGGTCGAGAACACGGTGGTGACGCGGTTGTCGAAGCGCTTGGCCAGGCTGTCGAGGACGGCGGGGCTGCGGTCCAGGACCGTCACGTCGGCGCCCATGCCGACGGCCATCTCGACGGCGTTCTCGCCGACCACGCCGCCGCCGATGACGACGACCTTGGCCGGGCGCACGCCGGGGACGCCGCCCAGAAGGAGGCCGGCTCCGCCCTGGGTGGCCTCCAGAGCGTGGGCGCCGGCCTGGATGGACATGCGACCGGCGATGGCCGACATGGGGGCCAGAAGCGGCAGGCGGCCGGCGTCGTCGGTGACGGTCTCGTAGGCGATGCAGGTGGCGCCGCTGGCCAGCAGCTCGTCGGTCTGCGGGCGGTCGGCGGCCAGGTGGAGGTAGGTGAAGAGCGTGTGGTGGGGCTTGAGGCGGGCCCGCTCGGGGGCGAGGGGCTCCTTGACCTTGACGATCATCTCGGCGTCGGCGAAGACCTCGTCGGCGGTGCCGGCGATGACGGCGCCGACCTCCTTGTAGTCGACGTCGCTGAAGCCGGCGCCCTCACCGGCTCCGGTCTCGACGGTGACGTGGTGGCCTCGGCTGACGAGCTCGCCGGCGGCGGCGGGGGTCAGGCCGACGCGACGCTCGGCGGTCTTGATCTCTGCGGGGACTCCGATGTCCATGGC